>NZ_JBEZNQ010000003.1:0-206727 GCF_040653315.1 Streptomyces sp. NPDC047981
GGGCGGGGCGGGGGGCGGCCGGGGGGGGGGGCGGGGCGGCGGGCGGGCGGGGGGGGGGGCGGGGCGCGCGGCGGCCCCCCGGGGGCCCGGGCACCCCCCCGGCCCCCGGCCCCCACGTCGTCGTACCGGCCGCGGCTACTGCTCGCCGCCCGTGGAGGCGCTCTCGGAGCCGGCGCCCTCGGCGGTCCCGGCCTTCTCACGCATCTTCTTCAGCAGCTCGGCCTTCTGGTCGGCGGCCGCCTTGCGGTCGGCGTTGCGGCCCTGACCGGCGCCGTGCTGTTCGGCGCGGGACAGCTTCTTGCGCTGTCCGCCGACGCCGAGGAGGTTGTTGCGGCCCTTGGCCATGGGTGGTTCTCCCGTCGGTGAGAGGTGCGGTGGTCAATCGGCTGGCGCTGCGCGGGCTTTCCCGGCCCGCGGCGCTCTCACTCGTAGATCTGGAAGAACGAATACATGCGCCAGACGCTACCCCGGCCGCGGTCGCCCGGGCACGTCGTTTTCCGGCGTGGTGCGGGCACGCCGACCGCTCACACCATCAAGTGAATGACAAACATTGAAATCTGTCAGCCGTCATGCCATGCTTGTCATGCGTCACCCCTCAGCCCGACTCCCGAGGAGACCCCCATGACCTCCGCCTCCACCCACCCCGCCCCCTCCGCCCTCCCCACCCGCCGCCTCGGCGCCACCGGCCCGCAGGTCTCGGCACTCGGCCTCGGCTGCATGGGCATGTCCGCGCTGTACGGCGAGAGCGACCGCGCCGAGTCGATCGCGACCATCCACGCCGCCCTCGACGCCGGCGTGACGCTCCTGGACACCGGCGACTTCTACGGGATGGGGCACAACGAGCTGCTGATCAACGAAGCCCTGCGCACGGCCCCCGCCGCCGCCCGGGAGCAGGCGCTGACCAGCGTGAAGTTCGGCGCCCTGCGCACGGTCGAAGGTGGCTTCACCGGCTATGACGGCCGCCCGGCCGCGGTGAAGAACTTCGCGGCGTACTCCCTCCAGCGCCTCGGCACGGACCACATCGACATCTACCGGATCGCCCGCGTCGACCCGGACGTGCCGATCGAGGAGACCGTCGGCGCCATCGCCGAGCTGGTCGAGGCCGGGCACGTCCGGCACATCGGCCTCTCCGAGGTCGGCGCGGACACCCTGCGCCGGGCGGCGGCCGTCGCCCCGATCGCCGACCTCCAGATCGAGTACTCCCTGATCTCGCGCGGCATCGAGGAGAAGATCCTGCCGACCGCCCGCGAGCTGGGCATCGGGATCACGGCGTACGGCGTCCTGTCGCGCGGCCTCATCAGCGGCCACTTCACGCGCGACCGCGAGCTCGCGCCGGGCGACTTCCGGGGCATGAGCCCGCGCTTCCAGGGCGAGAACCTCCAGCGCAACCTGGACCTGGTGGACCGGCTGCGCGCGCTCGCCGAAGCCAAGGGCGTGACGGTCGCGCAGACCGCCGTCGCCTGGGTCCTCGCGCAGGCGGACCGGCAGGGCGCGGACATCGTCCCGCTCGTCGGCGCCCGCCGCAGGGACCGGCTCACCGAGGCCCTCGGCGCCCTGGACGTGACGCTGGACGCCGCCGACCTGGCCGCGATCGAGCAGGCCGTCCCGGCGGGCGCGGCGGCCGGCGAGCGGTACCCGACGGCCCAGATGGCCCACCTGGACAGCGAGCACTGATCAGAGCCGCCGGGGTGCGACTGACAGGTACTGTCATCCCATGGCCACCGAGACCCTGACCGCAGAGCGCATCCTCGAAGCCACCGAGGAGGTGCTCCGCCGGTACGGCCCGGCGAAGGCGACCGTGGTGGACGTGGCCCGCGTCCTCGGCGTCAGCCACGGCAGCGTCTACCGCCACTTCCGTACGAAGGCGGCGCTGCGGGAGGCCGTGACCGAGCGCTGGCTGAGCCGCGCCGAGGTGATGCTCGCCGAGCTGATCGCCGGCTCGTCCGCACCGGCCGCCGAGAAGCTCCGCGCCTGGTTCGCCGCCCTCTTCGAGGCAAAGCGCCACAAGGCGGGCGACGACCCCGAGCTGTTCGCCACCTACGGCGTGCTGATCGACGAGGCCAGCGACGTGGTCGACGAGCACATCGAGGTCCTCGTCGGGCAGGTCCGGGAGATCGTCGAAGAGGGCGCGCGCAGCGGCGAGTTCGCCGCCCCCGACCCGGCGGCCACGGCCCGCGCGCTCTTCGACGCGACGGGCCGCTTCCACGACCCGATGTACGCCCCGGAGTGGCAGCGCCCCACGATCCAGGCCGAGTTCGACGCGGTCCTCGACCTGCTCCTGCGCGGCCTGCGCGTGTAGGGACACACGCTTCCCGGATGCGTTGAGCGTGAACTCCCTCTTGCCATACGCTGATTGAGGGACGAAAAACGGGAGGGGTAGCGCGGGTGTTGCCTTCACATGTACCGCCGGCCCCCAGTACGACCGAAGCCTCCCGGTTGCTGTGCGCCGGCACGTATCTCGACGACACCTTCCGTGACGCGGTCATCGACGAGCTCTATGTGCACGAGGAGCGCAGGGTCGCCCCCTCGTTCGGCTTCGACGCGGCCCGGGTGCTCGCCCATGCCCTGCGCGCCCGCAGGACGGCGGCGGCCTGGGCCGCGCTGGTGCTGGCGCTCTGGCTGATCGGCGTCACCCTCAGTGGCGGGCTGATGCTGGCCTTCGTGCCGCCCTTCGTTCTGCTCGCCGCCGCCTCCCGGTTCCGGAGCCCGTCGGCGAAGCATCCCGAGCCGTCCCCCGCCAGGGCGGCGGGCGGGGTCGCGCTGCGCTGGTCGGGACGGCTCTGGCTCAGCGGTCTCTCGCTCTGGCTGCTGTGGATCTATCCGGGCCTGGGGCAGGGCGACGACGGTCCGGGGGCGCTTCCCGAGGACGACGTCTTCTCCTGGGCCTCCGGCCTCTGGGAGGGCCTCGGCCACCGGCCGGTCCATGTGTGGGCGACGGTCTGCTGCGTCCTCCTGATGGCCGTGGCCGGGGCGGCGCAGCGCGCGCAGATCGCCGCGACCCTGGGTCGCGAACTGTCGCCCGCCGAATTCGGCGACCCGGCGAGCGACCCGGCCCTGCGGTCGATCGGCATCCGGTTCCAGCGGCTCAGGCAGCTCATCCGGATGGAACAGAGCTCGCCCCTCCTGCTGTACGACACTGCTGCACCGTTCCGCGGGGCGGGCGTGCCGTACACGTCGTGGACGCACGCCGTGGGCCTCCGCCCGATCCAGGAGCCGGGGTCCGGGACCCATCCGCCCTCTCAGCTCCTCAACCAGGAGGTCCTGGAGCACATCAGGTCCCGGATGGAGCAGATCCGGGTCCCGTCCGTGCTCGGCTCGGCCCAGGACACCGTGCGGGACCGGCTGCGCCAGCTGACCGTCGAGGACTGTGTGTTCCTCCCCGTGGACGGACTCCCCCACCGGTGGCTGGCACCGCAGAGCCTCGCCGAGTTCGAGGCACACCGGACGTCGTCGGTGGAGGAGGGCGGGGAGAAGCGCCGCCACTTCCTGCGGATCCAGGTGAGCAGCTGGGACGACGAGGTGATCCTCACGGTGTACGTCCGCGTACACACCCAGGGCGGGCTGCTGACGCTGGAGGCCGCGCCGTTCGTCCTGCGGCCCGTGCTGTCCTGGTTCCGCAAGGCCGACCGGATCGCGCACCGGCAGCGGCACAGCGGCCTCCTCGCCAAGGCGGCTCGGGCGATCGCACGGATCCCCATCACGGCCGGGTCCGCACCGCTGCTGCTGTGGCGGGCGGCGAAGCACTCCTGGCGGGTGCTCGCCGGCGGTTACGAGGCCGGCCTGCCGGAGGGCCCGGCGAGATCGGTGCGGGAGCTGGGCTCCGAGCGGAGCACCGGCGCGTTCCAGGACATGGACGTTCAGCGCTACTTGGAGTCGGTCCGCGAGGGCATCGCCCAGGGGGTCGCGGACGCGCTCCGGGAAGCGGGCTGGCAGGTGGACGAGTTCGAGGCGAAGACGCTGACGAAGGGTGTCTTCATCGGGGCGGCCGGCCTGCAGCCGGAGCCGTCACCCGTGCGACAGGCGGGGGGTGGAGCGGCGTGAGCACCAGTCAACCGTTCTGGGACGCGGACACGCAGGGTTGGAGCGGCGGAGCCTGGGCCGGCATGCGCGAGAGGCGGTACCGGCCACGGACCCGGCAGGCGCGGGAGCCGCACCGGTCCCGGCTGTGGGAGTGGCTCGCGTCGCGCCGGGACCGGATCGGCCGGAGCAGGGTCCCCGCTCGCTGGAACCAGGCGGCCGACGGGTGGGACACCGGAGCCCAGGACGTCGGTGCGGCCCGCCCGGAGACGTGGGCGCGGCGTGGGACGACCCTCGCGGTGATCGCCACGGCCGCGACGGTGGCGCTGCTGGCCGACTTCTGGACCGCGGTGCTGTTCGTCGTCTGGGCACACCTCGTGCGGACCGGCGTCGCGATGGTCCGCGACAAGGCTCCGCTCGTCGCGGGCGCGGGCGCGGGCACGGGCGCGGGCACGGGCGCAGGGGCAGGATCGGCCACGGGCGCCGTCACCGGACGCGCCCGGCCGGCCCGCACGGGTCCCCCCACCACCCCGGGGCGGGCCTTCGCCGAGGGCGCGCTCTCGGTGCTCGTCCCCTCACGCGCCTTCGGCGATGCCGAGCCCCTGCCGATGCGGACCTTCGCGGAGCCGCTGCCGCTCGAGAGCGGGCCCGTGGAGGTCGAGGAAGCCGTACGCGACGTCGTCGCTCGCATCGCCGCCGCCTCGGCCCGGGCCGACGGGGAGACCGGATGACCGCCCCCGTGCCGGCCCAGCCGGCGCTGCCCGGCCCGGACGGCACGTCCAACGGCCAGGGCGGCCTCTCTCCGCACCGCCCTCTGCCTCCGGGCGAGGACATGGAGATCTGGAAGCGCCTGATGGACGGGGCGCCCGAGCGGGTGCTGGGGATCGTCGAGCGCGAGTCGGCCGCGCAGATCGAGCTGCAGCGGGCGGAGGCCCTGCGGCGCCACCAGCTCGACCAGCACCAGATGCGGATGGACATCGTGCATTTCCGCTTCCGGGTCGCGGGAGCCGTCTTCGGCGCGACCGCCTTCGTCTCGATCCTCCTGCTCGCCAAGCACTTCATCGACCAGGGCGCCCTGGCCCCGGCCGCGGGTGTCCTCAGCGCCGCGGCGGCTGCGATCGGCGCGCTGGTCTTCGGAGCGAAGAAGGGGAAGTAGCCCAGGGGCACGACGCGTGGGCGAAGCCGCTTCCGGCGGCGCGGACAGAGCGAAGCCCCCCGGTTCCGCGGGAACCGGGGGGCTTCGTCACGCCAGAGGCGTCAGCAGCCGAGGAGGCGGCTGCCCAGGTAGCCCTGGATCTGGTCGAGGGAGACGCGCTCCTGCTTCATGGTGTCGCGCTCGCGCACGGTCACCGCGTTGTCGTCCAGGGTGTCGAAGTCGACGGTGACGCAGAACGGCGTGCCGATCTCGTCCTGGCGACGGTAGCGGCGGCCGATGGCACCGGCGTCGTCGAACTCGATGTTCCAGTTCTGCCGCAGGTCGGCGGCGAGGCCCTTGGCCTTCGGCGAGAGCTGCGCGTTGCGGGAGAGCGGCAGGACGGCGACCTTGACCGGCGCGATGCGCGGGTCGAGGCGCATCACGGCGCGCTTCTCCATGACGCCCTTGGCGTTCGGGGCCTCGTCCTCGCTGTACGCGTCGAGCAGGAAGGCCAGCATGGTGCGGCCGACACCGGCGGCGGGCTCGATGACGTACGGCGTCCAGCGCTCCTGGGCGTCCTGGTCGAAGTAGAGGAGCTCGTTGCCGGAGGCCTTGGAGTGCGCCTTCAGGTCGTAGTCGGTGCGGTTGGCGACACCCTCCAGCTCGCCCCACTCGCTGCCGCCGAACTGGAAGCGGTACTCGATGTCGGCGGTGCGCTTGGAGTAGTGGGAGAGCTTCTCCTTCGGGTGCTCGAACCAGCGCATGTTCTCCTCACGGAGACCCAGGCCCGTGTACCAGTTCCAGCGCTGCTCCATCCAGTACTCGTGCCACTGCTCGTCCTCGCCGGGCTTGACGAAGAACTCCATCTCCATCTGCTCGAACTCGCGCGTGCGGAAGATGAAGTTGCCCGGAGTGATCTCGTTCCGGAAGGACTTGCCCATCTGCGCGATGCCGAACGGCGGCTTCTTGCGCGAGGTCTGCAGCACCTGGCCGAAGTTGGTGAAGATGCCCTGCGCGGTCTCGGGACGCAGGTAGGCGACGGAGCCGGAGTCCTGGGTCGGGCCGAGGTGGGTGGAGAGCAGACCGGAGAACTGCTTGGGCTCCGTGAAGGTGCCCTTGTTGCCGCAGTTGGGGCAGTTCAGGTCGGTGAGGCCGTTCTCGGGGAGACGGCCGTGCTTCTCCTCGTACGCCTCCTCCAGGTGGTCGGCGCGGTAGCGCTTGTGGCAGGAGGTGCACTCGGTCAGCGGGTCGGTGAAGGTGGCGACGTGGCCGGAGGCCTCCCAGACCTCGGTGGCCAGGATCACCGACGAGTCGATACCGACGACGTCCTCGCGCGCGGTGACCATGTAACGCCACCACTGACGCTTGATGTTCTCCTTGAGTTCGACACCCAGCGGCCCGTAGTCCCAGGCGGCGCGCTGGCCGCCGTAGATCTCACTGCACGGGTAGACGAAGCCACGGCGCTTGCTCAGGCTGACGATGGTGTCGATCTTGTCGGCGGCCACGGTGCTCTCTTCATTACGACGACGAAGTGCGAATGCTTCAGGTTACCGGCGCCCCTGCCCCCTGTATCAAATCGGTTCGGCCTCTCGCCGCATACGCGGACGGGCATGCCTGGGTGTGTCCGGGGGTGTCCGGGAACACAACCAGGACAATTGACAATCGTTTCCAACTTTGTTGAAAATGAGTGTCATGAACGTACGCCGTCTGATACCCACCGCCGCCGTCGCCGGAGCCGTCACCCTCGGTCTCGTCACCCTCTCCGCCTGCGGCGGGACATCCGACGCGTCCGGCAAGTCCGCCGACGGCAAGCTGAGCGTGGTGGCGTCGTTCTACCCCATGCAGTACCTGGCCGAGCAGATAGGCGGCGACCACGTCTCCGTCTCCACGCTCACCGCGCCGGGCGTCGAGCCGCACGACCTGGAGCTCAAGCCGCGACAGATCGGCGAGCTCGGCGACGCGGACTACATCCTCTACCTCAAGGGCATCCAGCCCGCCGTCGACGAGGCGATCAAGCAGGCCGGCGTGAAGAACACCGTCGACGCCGCGACGCTCACGACGCTGGAGGACCACGGCACCGCCGTCGGCCACGACCACGGCCACGGCGCCGAGGAGCCCGGCCACGAGGGCGAGACCCCCGAGGAGCACGCCGGGCACGCCTCGGAGGAGCCCGGTCACAAGGACGAGCAGGGCCACGAGGGCCACAGCCACGGCTCCGAGGCCGGTGCCGACCCGCACATCTGGCTGGACCCGGTGAAGTACGCCGAGGTCGCCAAGGGCGTCGGCGCCTCCCTGGAGAAGGCCGACCCGGACAACGCCGCCGCCTACAAGAAGAACACCGACGTCCTGGTCAAGAAGCTCGGCGACCTCGACACGGCGTTCAAGGACGGCCTGAAGAACACCTCCACCAAGACCTTCATCACCACCCACTCCGCCTTCGGCTACCTCGCCGAGCGGTACGGCCTGGACCAGGAGGGCATCACCGGCATCGACCCCGAGTCCGAGCCGAGCCCCGCCCGCATGAAGGAACTGCAGGAGATCGCCGCGAAGGACAAGGTCTCCACCGTCTTCTTCGAGACCCTCGCCAGCGACAAGACCGCGAAGACCCTCGCGAAGGACACCGGCCTCAAGACCGACGTCCTGGACCCGCTGGAGGGAATCACGGACAGGTCCCAGGGCGATGACTACATCGAGGTCATGCAGTCCAACCTCACCGCGCTGAAGAAGGCCCTCGGCGCCAAGTGACCCCAGCACAGCAGGAGGCCCCCGTGAGCGCGCCCGTCACGCCGGACACCCCGGCCACGCCCGTCATATCCGTCCGCGGAGCCACGGCGTCCCTCGGCGCGCGCCCGGTCCTGCGCGGCGTCGACCTCACCGTGAACCCCGGTGAGGTCGTCGCGCTGCTCGGCGCCAACGGCTCCGGCAAGTCGACCGCCGTCCGCGCGATCATCGGCCAGGTCCCGCTGACCGACGGGGCGATCTCGCTCTTCGGCACCGAGCGGAAGCGTTTCCGCGACTGGTCGCGCGTCGGCTACGTCCCCCAGCGCACCACCGCCGCGAGCGGCGTCCCCGCCACCATCCGCGAGGTCGTCACCTCCGGCCGGATCTCCCGCCGGAAGTTCGGCCCCCTGGCCAAGGCCGACCGGGCGGCCGTCGACCGCGCCATCGAGCTCGTCGGCCTCACCGACCGGGCCAAGGACTCGGTGAGCGCCCTCTCCGGCGGCCAGCACCAGCGCGTGCTGATCGCCCGCGCGCTCGCCTCCCAGCCCGATCTGCTGATCATGGACGAGCCGATGGCGGGCGTCGACCTCGCCAGCCAGGAGATCCTCGCCGGCACCCTGCGCGAGCAGGTCGCGGGCGGCACCACGGTCCTGCTCGTGCTGCACGAGCTGGGCCCGCTGGAGCCGCTCATCGACCGGGCCGTGGTCCTGCGCGACGGCTGTGTCGTCCACGACGGCCCGCCGCCCAAGGCGGTCGGCCAGCACGCCCTGCCGGGCCACGACCACGTCCATCCGCACGCGGCCGACGAGCCGCTCCGCACGGGTCTGCTGACCTGAGGAAGCTGACCTGATCATGGAATTCCTCGAACCCGCCTTCATGCAGCGGGCGCTGATCGCGGCCGTCCTGGTCGGCATCACCGCCCCCGCCGTCGGCATCTTCCTGGTCCAGCGCCGCCAGGCCCTGATGGGCGACGGCATCGGCCATGTCGCCATGACCGGTGTCGGCCTCGGCTTCCTGCTCAACAGCAGCCCGGTGTGGATGGCCACCCTGGTCGCCGTCGCCGGCGCCGTGCTGATGGAGCTGATCCGGACCTACGGACGCACCCGCGGCGACCTCGCGCTCGCGCTGCTCTTCTACGGCGGCATGGCGGGCGGCGTGATGCTGATCCAGGTCGGCGGCGGCTCCAACGCGAACCTGCTGTCGTACCTCTTCGGATCCCTGTCCACGGTCTCGGAGGAGGACGTCACCGCGATCGGCATCCTCGCGGCCTTCGTCATCCTCGTCACCATCGGCCTGCGCCGACAGCTCTTCGCCGTCAGCCAGGACGAGGCCTTCGCACGCGTCACAGGGCTGCCGGTGCGCGCCCTGAACCTGCTCATCGCGGTGACCGCAGCGGTGACCGTCACGGTCGCCATGCGGGTCGTCGGCCTGCTCCTCGTCAGCGCGCTGATGGTGGTCCCGGTCGCGGCGGCGCAGCAGCTCTCCCGCTCCTTCCGCGCGACCTTCGTCCTCTCCGTCGTCATCGGCACGGCCGTCACCCTGACCGGCACGATCACCACCTACTACCAGGACCTGCCGCCCGGCTCCCTCATCGTGCTGCTCGCGATCGGCGTCTTCATCGTGCTGACCGCGCTCTCGGCGCCCCTCGCCCGGCGCCGCGCCCGAGCCGCCGCGGAGGCCTCGGGGGCGGGGACGGACGGCTGCGACGCCCAGGTGCCGCTCACGCGCCGTCCCACGGACGACGTCACGGTCTGAACGGCCTGGCAGAATGGCGGGGGCAACGGAACTCACAAGGAGGCCCCTGTGGCGACGGCAGGACCCCCCGTACGCGGCCGCTCGACCAAGCAGCGGGCCGCTGTCGCGGCGGCACTGAACGAAGTGGACGAGTTCCGCAGCGCCCAGGAGCTGCACGACATGCTCAAGCACCGCGGCGACTCGGTGGGCCTCACGACGGTCTACCGCACGCTCCAGTCCCTCGCGGACGCGGGCGAGGTCGACGCGCTGCGCACCAGCGACGGCGAGACGGTCTACCGCCGCTGCTCCACCGGCGACCACCACCACCATCTCGTCTGCCGCGTCTGCGGCAAGGCGGTCGAGGTGGAGGGCCCGGCGGTCGAGCAGTGGGCGGAGACGATCGCCTCCCAGCACGGCTATGTGAACGTGGCCCACACGGTCGAGATCTTCGGCACGTGCGCGGAGTGCGCCGCGAAGTAGGACTTCGGGCGCGCCAGAGCCTTCGGGCGCGGCAGGACACGATGCGAGAGGGCCCGTACGGATCGATCCGTACGGGCCCTCTCGCATGCGGTCGGTCAGAGCCGGGTGATGCTCCGGTCCAGCAGCTCACGGAGCCGGTCGACGTCGGCGGGGTCGGCGAGTCCGCGCTTGGGCAGGGCGGCGACACCGGCGCGGGCCTTGTCGGCCGTGAGCAGGACGAACTGCGTCGGCGTCTCGACGTACCGGGGCATCATCGGCCAGCGGTGTGACGTCTCGGTGTCGCGCGTGGTCCAGCCGACCCCCTGCTCGTCCACGCGCGCCCGGAACTCCCCCTGCCGTTCGACCATCCCGTACATCTGCCGGGCGGCCAGCCAGGGTGTCAGCGGCCCGAGGACGGCGGCGATCACCCCGAGCCCCGTCATGACGGCCACCCACACCCGATCCGGCTCACCGGGGCCGAACAGCTCCAGGGCGACCACCAGGAACGCCAGGACGGCGGTCGGGGGCAGCACCCACCGCAACCGCCGGAACATGCCGTGCCGCAGCTGCACCCGCACCGCGTCGGCCACGTCCGCGCGCGTCGGTACGTAGACCAGCTCCACGGTCAGACCGCCGGTCCCTGCTGCGGCACCGAGCCCATCGCCGCGCGGTCCGCCGCCGGGATCGCGCCGAAGCGGCGGTCGCGGGAGGCGTACTCGACGCAGGCGCGCCACAGGTCGCGGCGGTCGAAGTCCGGCCACAGGACGTCCTGGAAGACCATCTCGGCGTAGCTGCTCTGCCAGATCAGGTAGTTCGAGGTGCGCTGCTCGCCGCTCGGGCGCAGGAACAGGTCGACGTCCGGCATGTCCGGGTAGTACAGGTACTTCTGGAACGTCTTCTCGTTGACCTTCGACGGGTCGAGCCTGCCCGCCGCCACGTCACGGGCGATGGCCTGGGCCGCGTCGGCGACCTCGGCGCGACCGCCGTAGTTGACGCAGAAGTACAGCGTCATCGCGTCGTTGTCGACGGTCTGCTCCTGCGCGACCTGCAGCTCCTGGACGACCGACTTCCACATCTTCGGCATGCGGCCGACCCAGCGGATCCGGATGCCCAGCTCGTCCATCTCGTCCCGGCGGCGCCGGATCACGTCCCGGTTGAAGTTCATCAGGAAGCGGACCTCCTCGGGCGACCGCTTCCAGTTCTCCGTGGAGAAGGCGTAGAGCGAGAGGTTCTTGACGCCCAGCTCCAGGCACCCCTTCAGGACGTCCAGGACGACGCCCTCGCCGACCTTGTGCCCCTCGGTGCGCGGGAGGCCGCGCTCCTGGGCCCAGCGGCCGTTGCCGTCCATCACACAGGCGACGTGGTTCGGCACCAGCTCGCCGGGGAGCTTCGGCGGGCGCGCGCCGGACGGGTGCGGCTCCGGGGTCTTGTACTCCCGGATCTTCCGTCCGAGGATTCCGCGTCGTGCGATGGCCATGCGATGGGTCTCCTAGCTCTTCTCTACGTACCGCAGCGAGCGCAGCCCGCGCTCCAGGTGCCAGTGCAGATAGGCGGACACAAGGCCGCTGCCCTCCCTGACGTGACGCGGCTCGCACGCGTCCGCAGTCGCCCAGTCGCCGGTGAGCAGCGCGCTGAGCAGGCCGATGGCCTCCGGAGAGGGTACGACGCTGCCGGGCACCCGGCAGTCGCCGCATATGACGCCGCCCGCCGCGACCGAGAAGAACCTGTTCGGTCCGTGCAGGCCGCACTTCGCACAGTCCTCGAAGCTCGGCGCGTAGCCGTTGACCGCGAGCGAGCGGAGCAGAAAGGCGTCGAGGATCAGATGGGGCGCGTGCTCGCCCCGCGCGAGCGTGCGCAGACCGCCGACGAGCAGCAGGTACTGCTGCACGGCCGGCTCGCCCTCGTGGTCCGTGAACCGCTCCGCCGTCTCCAGCATCGCCGTCCCGGCGGTGTAGCGGGCGTAGTCGGTGACGATCCCGCCGCCGTACGGCGCGATGGTCTCACTCTGCGTACAGAGCGGCAGCCCGCGCCCGACCAGCTCACTCCCACGGGCGAAGAACTGCACGTCGACGTGGGAGAAGGGCTCCAGCCTGGCCCCGAACTTCGACTTGGTCCGCCGCACCCCACGCGCCACGGCGCGTACGCGCCCGTGACCGCGCGTGAGCAGGGTGATGATGCGGTCCGCTTCACCCAGCTTCTGGGTGCGCAGCACGATGCCGTCGTCGCGGAACAGACTCATGGGCCCATTCTCGCGTACGGGACGGCAGACCTTGGCCCCCCTGCGCACCCTCGTCCACTCGTGGGCCGTGTTCGCCGCGATCGCACGCTTCCCCGAGCGAGCGGCCCGCCTTCAGGGCACCTCACCCCGGCTCCGCGCGTTCGCGTGCGCGGTCGCCGCGCGCAGCCGCTCGGTCGTGGTGGCCTCCCTCACCCCCTCGGGCTCGGCGTCCCACTCCCGCCCGCCGCCGAGCGGCCGTAGCTGTACGTACGGCCCCTCGTGTCCCATGACCGTGCCCACACGTCCGGTGCGGATCTCCACGACGTACGACCCGATGGGCAGTTTCATGGCCGGCTCCCTTCTTCCCCTGACGGGAGTACGGCGCCGGCGAGGAGCCGTGCCGTTTCCACCGTGCAGCGTCCCAATTCGATGAGCGGCGGCCGGGACGGGGAGTCGGCGGCGAGGTGACGACGTCGAGCCCGAGGGAGGGAAGCACGATTCCCGCCCGCACGAGTGTCTCGCGCAATTCCGCCACCGTCTCGCTCGCTTCTTCGACGGCCCCCGTGATCGACCGCGTGCCTTGTTCCTTCACCAACGCATCCCTTTCCGAATCCATTTCTCACTTACCGCCCCCAGCGTGGTCCCGGATCCCTAAACTCGATAGATGCGCAGGTCCTACAACTGCGGGGCAGTATGGAGGAGTTAATCCATGGCCAAAGCAAGGCGGCAGGACACGTGGGCGTTCTTCGGCCAGGAGCTGAAGGCCCAGCGGGAGACGAAGGGGCTCACACAGACGGAGTTGGGCGATCTGGTGTTCGTTTCCGGCGGATACATCGGCCAGTTCGAGCAGGGAATTCGGAAGCCGCAGCTGGATGTGGCGCGGCGAATCGACGTGGTCCTACAAACCGGTGGCTTTTTCGAACGGACGTGTAAGCGACTCATCAACGCCTCGCCGTACGCGACCTATTTCGAGCCGGTGGTCGAGCTGGAGCGACTGGCGACGAAGATCTGCGAGTTCGCACCGACGGTGGTGCCGGGGTTGCTGCAGACGGCGGAGTACGCGCGGGCGGTGACGTTGGCGGCGAACCCATTCGCGACGGACGCGTACGTGGAGGAGAAGGTCACGTCGCGACTGGACCGGGCCCAGATCCTCAAGCGCACTACAAGGCCCGAGTATTGGGTGATCGTGCATGAGAACGCGTTGCTGACGCCGGTGGGCGGGGCGGCGGTGATGGCCGCACAGTTGGAGCATCTTGCGACGCTGGCGCGTGAGCGCGTGGCTCTGGTGATGGTGCTGCCGCGCACGACGGGCGCGCACGCGGCGATGGGCGGCATGCTTCAAATCATGGAGTTCCAGGACGCACCCCCAACCGCCTACACAGAGACCTCGTTTTCAGGAACTCTGCTGGACGATCCGGCAGTGGTGAAGCAGACACAGCGCGCCTACGATCTGCTCAGGGTTGCCGCGCTGTCGCCGGAGGCGTCCCTGGCTCTGATCGAATCGGCGGCGGAGGACTACAGACGATGCGCGAGTACGACCTGAGCAACGCCCACTGGTTCAAGAGCTCGCACAGCGACGGTGACGGCGGCAACTGCATCGAGGTCTCGTACGACTTCGTCGGAGCCACGTGGCGCAAGAGCAGCCACAGCAACGGCGAAGGCGGAAGCTGCCTCGAAGTCCTCGACAACATCCCCGGCGTCGTCCCCGTCCGGGACAGCAAGAACCCCGCCGGCCCCGCCCTCGTCATCGCCGCGCCCGCCTGGGCGGCGTTCGTGGCCGGGGTCAGGAAGGGCTGACGATCAGGCCGATCGTCGCGAGGACGCCCGCCGCGAAGGACAGGACCGCGATCCGCTGCGCGCCCCGCACGTAGCCCTTGCGGCGCCCGCGCTCCTGGCGGACCGTCGACATCGTGCCCATGTGCACGATCTTGGTGTTCGTGGGGTGGTGGACCAGCGGGTACTCGTCGCCGACCACGTGCGCGGAGCCGAAGTTGACCCCGGTGTTGTGCCGGGCGGTGCCTCCGGTCGGGGTCGGGAAGTCGTACGTGACGCTCGCGTAGCCACGCGGGCCGAACGGCTCCAGACGCACGAGGCGCGACCGCACCTCGATACCGGTCTCGCTCAACTCCGTCATCTTCTTCAGCTCTGACCGCTCACCGGAGATGAGCATCAGGCCGAAGATGCAGACCGGCACGGACGCGATCATGAAGCAGACGAGGACTGCGGTCACCAGGTTCACAGGCGGACCGTACGACACCACGCGCCCCACCCGAAACCCCCACAGGCTCTTCACCCGTGGGGATCCGGCGACTTACGATCACGCGCATGTCGATCACTTCGCCCATACCCGTCCTCCATGGCGACCGAGGTACCGAACTCCGCTCCGAGGGCGAGGGGTTGCTGCTGCGTCGGCGGGACGACGAGCTGCGCATCCCGCTCGTGGCGATCGCGCGCGTACGAGCCGAGAGGCGAGCCGTCACGATCGAGCTGACGGCCCCCGCGGGGACCGAGCCGACCGAGTACGGGGTCACGGACGTGAGCGCCGCCGCCGCCACGGCCTTCGCCGACGCGGTGAACGCAGCGCTGCCCGAGCGCACCGCGGACGAGCCGGCGGTCGACGGCTCCACGCTCGTCGTCACCCGGAGCCTGGTCTCCGGCGGCGACGGGGAGGACGGGGAGGACGGGGAAGCCGACGACGCGCGGCCTCGCGGACTCCCCAAGCCCGCGAAGTGGGCGACCTGGGCGACCAACGGCGCAATCGCGGTGCTCGCCGTCGCCGTCGGAGTGGCCGACCGGAACTGGGGCCGAGGCATCGCGACGCTCCTGCTCGGGGAACTCGCCATCGGGGCCGTCTTCCTCGCCTGGGCAGGACTGATGTCCGTGTGGGAGGGCTGGTACCTGCGCCGCTACGGCATCACCGTGGAGACCCGGCAGGTCTACCGGAACGGCACGGACACCAACGCCTACACCGCCACCGACGGCGTGACCCGCTACGTCGGCGGCACCGACAAGGGCAGGACCGTCCGGGTCGCCTACCACCCGCGCAAGCCGGGGACCGCCGTCGTCCTCACCGGCCTGGGCGATCGGATCGGGGGCCTGATCCTGTGCCTGGTGATCGCCGGCATCGCGGGCCTCATCGCCTGGGGTGTCGTCGCCCTCGCGCTGCCCGCCTTCGGCGGGTGACCGCCCCCCGTCCTACTTGATGAGCGCGTTGGCGGCCGCGATCGCCAGGCCGATCGTCGCGTCCGCCAGGCCACCCACCCTCGCCCCCAGGCTTCCTTTGGGAAGCCATAAGTCCGCCTTATGTGGTCATAGACCGGGGGTGGGTACCGGCGCGCTACGGGCGTTATTTAGGGTGACCTAAGTGACGACACCCATCGTCGTCACGTCGTTTTGCGAAGGGAACCCAGACATGACCCGCCCCCTCCGGGTAGCGATCGTCGGCGCCGGCCCCGCCGGGATCTACGCCGCCGACGCGCTGCTGAAGTCCGAGGCCGCCAACGAGCCGGGCGTGTCGATCGACATCTTCGAGCGGATGCCGGCTCCCTTCGGCCTGATCCGGTACGGCGTCGCGCCCGACCACCCGCGCATCAAGGGCATCATCACGGCCCTGCACCAGGTGCTCGACAAGCCGCAGGTCCGCCTCTTCGGCAACGTCGACTACGGCACGGACGTGCACCTGGACGACCTGCGCTCGTTCTACGACGCCGTGGTCTTCTCGACCGGCGCCATGGCCGACCGCGAGCTGAAGATCCCCGGCGTGGAGCTGGACGGCTCCCTCGGCGCGGCCGACTTCGCGTCCTGGTACGACGGCCACCCGGACGTCCCGCGCACCTGGGACCTGTCGGCCGAGAAGGTCGCCGTGCTCGGCGTCGGCAACGTGGCGCTCGACATCGCGCGCATCCTCGCCAAGACGGCGGACGAGCTGCTGCCGACCGAGATCCCGGCGAACGTCTACGACGGGCTCAAGGCCAACAAGGCCGTCGAGATCCACGTCTTCGGCCGTCGTGGCCCGGCGCAGGCGAAGTTCAGCCCCATGGAGCTGCGCGAGCTGGACCACTCGCCGAACATCGAGGTCATCGTCAACCCCGAGGACATCGACTACGACGACGGCTCGATCGCCGAGCGCCGCAAGAACAAGCAGACCGACATGGTCGCCAAGACCCTGGAGAACTGGGCGATCCGCGACGTCGGCGACCGCCCGCACAAGCTCTTCCTGCACTTCTTCGGGTCGCCGGTCGAGATCCTCGGCGAGGACGGCAAGGTCGTCGGCCTGCGCACCGAGCGCACCGAGCTGGACGGCACCGGCAACGTGAAGGGCACCGGCCAGACCACGGACTGGGACGTGCAGGCCGTCTACCGCGCGGTCGGCTACCTCTCCGACGAGCTGCCCAAGCTCCCCTGGGACACCATCAGCGGCACCGTGCCCGACGAGGGCGGCCGGGTCATCGAGGAGGGCGGCGCGCACCTGGCGTCGACCTACGTGACCGGCTGGATCCGTCGCGGCCCCGTCGGCCTCATCGGCCACACCAAGGGCGACGCCAACGAGACGGTCGCGAACCTGCTGGACGACTTCGCGAACGACCGGCTCCTCACGCCCTCGAACCCGGAGACGGACGCGGTCGTCGCCTTCCTGGAGGGCAAGGGCATCACGTACACGACGTGGGAGGGCTGGTACGCCCTCGACGCCGCCGAGAAGGCCCTGGGCGAGCCGCAGGGCCGTGAGCGCGTGAAGATCGTCGAGCGCGAGGACATGCTCCGCGCGAGCGGTGTCGAGCTGGGCTGACCCGCCCACTCGTCCGCCCTCCCGGGCCCCCACCGGTCACGTACCGGTGGGGGCCCGGCCCGTGTCCGCGACGCGCCGCGATGCCCGGCGCGCGTCAGCGGCTCGGGGCCACCAGGCCCGACTCGTACGCGGCGATGACCAGTTGCGCCCGGTCCCGGGCGCCGAGCTTGCCCATGATCCGGCTGACGTGTGTCTTCGCCGTGAGGGGCGAGAGCCCCAGCGTCTCCGCGATCTCCGCGTTGTTCAGGCCCCGTGCCACCAGCGCGAGCACCTGGCGCTCGCGCTCCGACAGCCCTTCCGGGCCTCCCGTCACCGGCGCCTCCGGCGTCGCGAGGACCCTGGCTATCAGCAGCGCCGTCGGGCCGGGGGAGAGCAGGGACTCCCCCGCCGCCACCGTGCGGATCGCCGCGAGGAGCTCGGCCGGGCGGATGTCCTTGACCACGAAGCCCGAGGCGCCCGCCCGCAACGCCTCCACGATGTGCTCGTCCGTGTCGTACGTCGTGAGGACTAGCACCTTCACCCCGGCCAGGTCCTCGTCGGCGGCGATCAACCGGGTCGCCCCGATCCCGTCGAGCTCGGGCATCCGGACGTCCATGACCACGAGGTCCGCCCGCGCCGAACGGGCCAGCTCCACCGCCTCCCTGCCGTTGGCCGCCTGGCCCACGACCTCCATGTCGGGCGCCGAATCGACCAGCATGGCGAACGACGCCCGGACGAGCGTCTGGTCGTCCGCGAGCAGCACCCGGATCACGCCGTCACCCTCTCCCTCGCCACGAGCGGCAGCGCCGCCGTGACCTCGAACCCCCCGCCGGTCCGCGGGCCCGCGCTCAGTGTCCCTCCCACACTCCGCGCTCTCTCCCTCATTCCGAGAATCCCGTACCCGGAGCCCCCGCCGGCCCCGCCCGAACGACCGGCCCCACCCGAGCCGCCCGAGCCGACGCCGCCGTTGACCACTCGTACCGTCAACACCTCGTCGACCAGGCCGACATCGACCCGCACCCCACCGCCGCCCGCACCCCCGTGGCGGACGGCGTTGGTCAGGGACTCCTGCACGATCCGGTACGCGGCCGCCGCCACCGCCGCCGGGACCTTCGCCTCCCCCGTCCGAAGCGTCAGTTCCGCGCCGGAGGACCGTACGAGATCGGGCAGCGAGGCGAGATCCGGCAACGGACCTTCCGGGGCCGCCCGCAGCACGTCCAGCGTCGTGCGCACCTCCGCACGTGCCTCCCGGCACGTCTCGGCTATCCCGTCGAGCGCCCGGGCGAGCGCCTCCCGGTCGAGCCTGTCCGGGTCGGCGACCAGGACATGCGCGGCGACCGACGTCTGCACGCCGATGAGGGTGATCGAGTGCGCCAGGAGATCGTGCAGGTCACGGGCGATACGCAGCCGCTCCTCGGCGACCTTCCGCTCCCCGTCGCGCTCCGCCCGCTCGACCACGCTCGCCACCAGCTGCCGGTAGAGCCGGATGCTCGCGCCGAAGACCAGCATCGCGATCACCCAGCCGGAGACCCTCAGCAGCTCCACCATCTCGTGCGGGTTGACGAAGATCTGCATGGTGAGCGTGATGGACGTGACCGAGAGGCCCACGAGCAGGGTCCGCTGCGGACGGCCGGTGGCCGCGACCGTGTACAGCGCGGTCATCGAGGCGGGTATCGGCGCCAGATGCATGTAGTCCAGGGCGTGGTACGGAGCCACGCAGGCCACCACGGCGAGCAGCACCGGCATCGGAGCCTTGCGCCGCCACGCGAGCGGGACGTGCGCGGCGAGCAGCAGCGCCCAGCCGACCAGGTCCGGCCGGCGGCCGTCGTCGACGGTGAGCGCGATCACCACCGCGAGGACGGCGAAGACAGCGGCGGCCGCCGCGTCGCACCTCACCGGGTACGGCGCCGCCTGCGGGTCACGGGTGAAGGCCGCTGCGAAGTCCATGACGTTCATCCTCCCTGCGGGCGGGGGCTCCTGACAGTCCGGGAAGCCCCCCACCCGCCCCCGATCACACCCGTACGGGCATCCGCTCGGACCCCGAACCGCCCGTTGACGGACCGCCGTCGGACGGACCGCCGTCGGACGAACCGCCCGTTGACGGACCTTCCGTCGAAGAACCGCCCGTCGACGAACCGCCCGCCGACGCACCCGCCTTGGCCAGCGGTCCCGGCCACCACACCTTCCGGCCGAGCAGCACGCTGGCGCTCGTGACGAGGTACGTGCGGACCAGGAAGGTGTCGAGCAGGACGCCGACCGCGATCACGAAGCCCAGCTCCGCCAGTTGCACCATCGGCATGTTGACGAGGACCCCGAAGGTGGCGGCGAGGACGAGCCCCGCCGAGGCGATCACCCCGCCGGTCGTGCGCAGCGCGGTCAGGGCCGCGGCGCCCGGCTCCGCGCCGTTCAGGCACTCCTCGCGCATCCGGTGCATCAGGAAGATGCCGTAGTCCACGCCGAGGGCGACGAGGAAGACGAACGAGAGCAGGGCCAGGCCGGGGTCGGTCCCCTCGAAGCCGAAGAGCGACTCGAAGACGAGACCGCCGATGCCGAGGGCCGCGCCCCAGACCGCGACGACGGCCGCGACCAGGATCAGTGGTGCCACGAGGCTGCGCAGCAGCACGACCAGCACGAGGAGGACGACGACGATGACGAGCGGCACGACGATGTTCCGGTCGCCGGCGTTGGTGTCGGTCATGTCGAGCTGTTCGGCGCTGGGCCCGCCGACGTACACACCGTCGCCGAGCGCGGTCCGCAGCTCCCTGATGGTCGCGGTCTCGGCCGCCGACTGCGGCGGTACGGAGGCCACGACGGAGATCTCCGTCCAACCGCCGCCGCTGCGGCCCCGCTCGGCCTTCGCGACCCCGTCGGTCGCGAGGGCGGTCCGGAGAGCCTCGGGAACCGCGCCGGTCGGGGCGACGACGGTGAGGGGCTGGGTGCCCATCTCCGGATACGCGGCGGCGAGCGTCTTCATCGCGGCGACCGCCTCCGGGGTGGAGGTGAAGGTGTCCTCCTGCTTGAGGGCGCCCGGCAGGTTCAGCGCGCCGAGCGCGAGCGCAGCGAGCGCCGCGGCACCCGCGACGAGGACGGCGAGCGGTCGGCGGCCCGCCGAGGAGCCCATCACCGCGAAGAGGGAGCGGCGCGCGGCCTTCGGCTCGCTGCCGTACGCCGGGATCAGCGGCCAGAACACCCGCCGGCCGAGGACGACGAGCAGCGCGGGGAGCAGCGTCATCATCGCGACGAGCGCGCACAGCACGCCGACGGCGGCCGTGGGCCCCATGCCCCGGCTGCTGTTCATGTCCGCGGCGAGCAGGCAGAGCATCCCGAGCGCGACGGTGCCGGACGAGGCGAGGACGGCGGGCCCGCAGCCGCGCAGGGCGGTGACCATGGCGTCGTACGGCCGCTCGGTGCGGCGCAGTTCCTCGCGGTAGCGGGAGACGAGGAGGAGGGCGTAGTCGGTGCCGGCGCCGAAGACGAGGATCGTCATGACGCCGGTGCTCTGGCCGGAGACGCTGATGTCGAAGCCCTGGTGGAGGGCGTACGTGACGGCCATCGAGAGGTAGTCGGCGACGCCCGCGACGACCAGCGGGACGAGCCAGAGGAAGGGGCTGCGGTAGATGACGATCAGGAGGATCGCGACGACGGCGACGGTCGTGTAGAGGAGCGGGCCGTCGAGGGAGTTGTAGACCTCGCCCGCGTCGGTGGCGAGCGCGCCGGGGCCGCCGACCTCGCCGCTCACCGTCTCGCGCACGTCGAGGACGAAGGCGTCCCTGGCTTTTTCGTCCGTACCGGGCTCGGTACTGGACACCGCGTACAGCAGGGTGGTGCCGTCCTTGGACGGGACGGGGGCCGGGGGCGTGGTGAGCGGGTGCTCGGCCGCGACCCGCGCCACCTCCCGGGCGGCGGTGGCCTTGTCGGCGGCGGTCAGTCCGCCGTCACGGTGGTAGACGAGCACGAGGTCGGTGGAGTCTCCGCCGGGCAGTTGCTCGCTGATCTTGGCGACCTGGGTCGAGTCGGCGCTCGCGGGCAGATAGTCGACGGCGCGGTCGCGTTGTACGTCGCCGAGCTTTCCGGCGAGGGGTGCGGCGAGGGCGATCACGATCACCCACAGGGCCAGCACGCCCCAGCCCACGATTCTCTTACGGCCCTCCATGGCGGGGGCTCCCTCCGGTCGGTCGGACGAGTCGGTCGGATGTGTCGTCCGGTCGATCCCAGATTCCCGTCGCCCCGACCTGGATTCGTCGCGCTGACGGCCGAGTTGAGGGCTACTGCCAGGGGTGGTGCGGAGGCCCGCGTACTCCCCCGGGAGTAAGCCGGGAGTAAGCGGAGGCCGTACGCGCCGGGCGCTCATATTCTGGAAGGACCGGCACGGCCGGAAGGGAAGTGAGCGGCGATGGCCGTCCCCGTCGAAGAGGCCCCCGCGGTCGAGCGGGCGCGGGACGCGGCGGCCCGGGACGCGTGGGCCGAGGCGTACGTCCTGCTGCGCGAGTCCGACCGGCACCCCTCCGCGGCCCTTGCCCCCGAGGATCTGGACCTGCTCGCCGACGCGGCCTGGTGGACGGGCCACGTGGACGAGTCGGTGGCCGCGCGGCTGCGGGCGCACGCGGCGTACGGGGCGGCGGGCGACCACCGGGGCGCGGGGGCCGTGGCCTGGTGGCTGCACTTCGAGTACCAGTGCCTCGGCCGCCCGGCGGCCGCGGCGGGCTGGCTGCACCGGTCACGGCACCACCTGGAGCGCGAGCCGGACTGCCCCGAGCAGTGCTTCCTCGCCTGGACGGACGCGGAGGAGGCCCAGCAGCGCGGGGACCCGGCCGCCGCTCTCGCCGCCGCACGCCGGATGACGCGGCTCGCCACCGCGTCGGGCGACCCGGGTCTGATGGCCCTGGGCCGGACGACCGAGGCGGCGGTGCTGCTGGCCGAGGGGCGCCGGGAGGAGGGCATGGCCCTCCTCGACGACGCGATGGTCGCGGTCCTGGCGGGCGAGCTGAGCGGCATGTACACCGGTTTCCTCTTCTGCCTGGCGCTCAGCCAGTGCATGGAGGCGGCCGACCTCGCCCGTGCGGTGGAGTGGACGGACGCGGCGATGAGCTGGTGCGAGGTGCCGTGGTCCCGGCACGTCCGGCCGCCGGAGCCGGAAGGCGCGGGAACGCCCGCGCCGGGGAGCGCCGGACCACCGGCGTCGGCCCCCGAGCCGGCGCCCGGCGCGGGCTCCTTCACGGACAACCCCTTCCGGGGCCTGTGCCGGATCCACCACGTCGAGGTGCTGGACCTCCTCGGGGCGTGGACGCTCGCCGAGGACGAGGCCGGGCGGGTGTGCGGCGAGGTGATGGTGGACAGCCTGGACGTGGCCGCCGAGGCGTACTACGAGGCCGGGGAGATCCGGCGCCGCCAGGGGCGCCTGGACGCCGCCGCCCGCGCGTACGCGCACGCCCATGAGCTGGGCAGGGTCCCGCAGCCCGGCCTCGCGCTGCTACGGCTGGCGCAGGGCAAGGCCGACGCGGCCGTGGCCGGTCTGCGGCTCGCCCTGGCCTGCGACCCGCACCACGGGCTCCTGGGCCGGGCCAGGCTGCTGGCCGCCATGGTGGAGGTCGCGCTGGCCGTCGGGGACGTGGCGGGCGCCGAGGCGGCGGTCGTGGAGCTGGAGGGGCTCGCCGGGGCCGGGGGCGCGCCGCTCCTGACCGCCATGGCCGACACCGCACGCGGCGCCCTCGCGCTCGCCGGGCACGGACCGGCCCTGTTGCCGCTGCGCAGCGCCCTCGCGGGCTGGCTGGAGCTGCGGGTGCCGTACGAGGCGGCGCAGGTACGGATGCTGCTGGCCGCCGCCGACCGGGCCGCCGGGGACGAGGAGGCGGCCCGCCTGGAGCTGGAGGCGGCCCGTGCGGCCTTCGACCGGCTGGGCGCCGTGCCCGACGCGCGTCGCGCGGCGGCCCTGCTGACGCGGCGGCGGCGCCAGACGCTGCCCGGCGGCCTGACGGCCCGCGAGGCCGAGGTGCTGCGGCTGGTCGCGTCGGGCGGCACGAACCGGGAGATCGCCCAGGCCCTGGTCATCAGCGAGCACACGGTCGCCCGCCACCTGAACAACATCTTCGCCAAGCTCGACGTGACCTCCCGCACCGCCGCCTCGGCCTACGCCTTCGCCCACGACCTGGTCCCGCCCGCGTCCCCGCCCCGCTCCCCGCCGTCCGCTCCCGCCCCGCCCCACTCCCCGCCGTCCGCTCCCGCCCCGGTCCCCGCGCCGACGGGCGAGCCGCCACCCGTGCCGTGAGTGTCCTCCTCGCGCGGAAGGTCTGATCCGGCGGGGGACGCCAGGGGGCCGGTACGCGGCGGGAGGCGCCGTTGCGCGGGGATGCGCGCAGGTACCGACGGGCCGCCGAGGTGTCTCCTCAGGGCCCGGACCGCGGTCCGGGCCGCTCGGACAGCTGCCCACAGCCTGGTGACGGTGAGCAGGAGGGAGGGGGTGCCGTAGCGCATCAGCGCGTGCCGCACGCGCGGTCCCGGGGCCACCGGCTCGCCGCGGACGTGATGGCGGCGCAGCTGGGCGCGGGCGCGGCGGAAGAACTCGGCCCGCCGCTCGTGGGGCAGCCGGCCCGAGTCGAAGTACAGCCGCGTGTAGTGGTTCGCGATCTTCCGGTAGAGCCCCGGCCGCCAGCGGTCGAACTCCGCCCGTCCTTCGAGGAAGGCGAACACCCGGTCGTACTGGTCGATGATGTCCAGGTGGCGGGGCGAGGGCGTGGAGAGGATCGAGCCCGGCCGGGCCTGCAGATAGTCCACGCACACCCGGTCGAGCACCGCGATGGAGTGGGCCGACAGCAGGGCCTGGTAGCCCCAGGGGGTGTCCTCGTACAGGCCGGGAGGGAAGCGCAGCCCGAGCCGCTCGACGTAGTCCCGCCGGTACGCCTTGTTCCACGCCACCATGAGCACGGTGAGGAGTCCGGGCCGCTCGGAGACGCGGAAGGTGCCCGGACCCCGCTCCGCCAGGTGCGCCGCCCGTTCGTTGCGGACCTTCTCGCCGTCCGGATAGGTGAGCGCGAAGTCGTAGACCAGGATCTCGGGGGAGCCGGTCGCCTCCAGCCGGTCGGCGACGGCCTGGAGCGAGCCGGGGGTGAGCCGGTCGTCGCTGTCGAGGAAGAGGACGTAGTCGCCGGTGGCGAGGGCCAGTCCGGCGTTACGGGCCCGGCCCAGGCCTACGTTGCGGGGCAGGTGGACGGCGGTGACGCGGGGATCTCGGGCCGCGTACCGGTCGATGATCTCGCCGCACGCGTCCGGGGACCGGTCGTCGACGGCGATCAGTTCGAAGTCGGTGAACGACTGGCCGAGGACGGAGTCCAGACTGTCCCGGAGGTACTCCTGGACGCGATACGCGGGCACGATGACACTGAACCGGGGCACGGCACATCCCAAAGCCGAGTGGGTGCGGGGACCTGCCTCCCAGAACCCCGGCCCGGCGTCGCGGTCACGCCGGTTGGGGCGAACGGGTGACGATCCCGTCGACGGGACGACGCCGCCCGCCCCCGCATGGGCCGTTTCGCCCATGTCCGCGCGGCGCGCGATGTGGGTGGTTCGGGCGATGCCCGCGCCCGCGCACCCGGCCTAGAACGGGTGCATGGACACCACCGACCCCCTCACCACGCTCCCCGACACCCCCCACCCCGCGCCCCTCCCCCTCGAAGGCCTCGAAGCCCTCGACACCCTGCGCGGTGCCGTCCGCGGCGAGGTCGTCGTGCCCGGCGACCCGGACTACGACGAGGCCCGCAAGGTCTACAACGCCATCCACGACCGGCGACCCGCCGTCGTCGTCCGGGCCGCGGACGCGGGCGACGTGATCGCCGGCGTCCTCTTCGCCCGGGACCACGGGCTGCCGCTCGCGGTCCGGGGCGGCGCGCACGCGGTCGCCGGGTACGGGACCGTCGACGACGGGCTCGTCGTCGACCTGTCCCCGATGCGCGCGGTGCGCGTCGACCCCGCGGCCCGTACCGCCCGCGCCGAGGGCGGCTGCACCTGGGGCGACTTCAACCACGCCACGCACGCCTTCGGCCTGGCCACCACCGGCGGAGTCGTCTCCACCACCGGCATCGCCGGGCTCACCCTCGGCGGCGGGATGGGCAATCTCGCCCGCCGCTACGGCCTGAGCTGCGACAACCTCGTGGAGGCCGATGTCGTGACCGCCGACGGCACCCTCGTCACCTGCGACGCCGAACGGCACCCCGACCTGTTCTGGGCGCTGCGCGGCGGCGGAGGGAACTTCGGCGTCGTCACCTCGTTCGTCTACCGGCTGCACCCGGTCGACGACGTCCTGGGCGGCGTGGTCTTCTACCCGCTCGACGCGGACGTGGCCCGGAACTGGCGTGATCTCGTCGCCGGCTCACCCGAGGAGCTGAACACGATCTTCGTCATGGTGCTCGGCCCCGACATGCCGTTCCTGCCGGAGCGCTGGCACGGCCGCCCGGTCTGCGGCCTCGTGACCTGCTTCAGCGGCCCGCCCGAGGAGGACGGGAAGGTGCTCGCGCTCCTCGACGAGCTGGGTCCCGTCGTCGGCCGCTTCGTGGAGCGGATGCCGTATCCGGTGGTCAACACGCTCTTCGACGAGGACCTGCCGCCCGGGCTCTACCACTACTGGAAGGGGAACTTCAGCCGCGATCTCTCGGACGGCGCCATCGACGTCCACGTCCGCTACGGCGCGACCCTGCCCTCGATGGAGAGCGACACGGCGATCTTCCCGATCGACGGCGCCTGCCACCGCGTCGGCCCCGAGGAGAGCGCCTTCGCCTACCGGGACGCGAGCTTCTCCGCCGCGTTCGGCACGACCCACACCGACCCCGCCGACAACGAGGCGAACATCGCCTGGACCCGGGCCTACGACGAGGCGCTGCGGCCGCACACGCAGGAGGCCGGCTACGTCAACTTCATGGACACCGACGACCAGGACCGCGTACGGGCCAACTACCGGCAGAACTACGACCGGTTGCGGACGGTCAAGCGCCGCTACGACCCCGGCAACCTCTTCCGCCTCAACCACAACATCGAGCCGTGAGCGGCCCTCAGGCCCTCAGGTCCTCAGGTCCTCAGGTCCTCAGAGCAGCGTCCGGGCCGTCGCGAGGAGACGTGCCGTGTCGTCCGCGCAGAGCGCGAGCGCGTTGCCGACGGTGTTCAGGACGTCCCGCTCCGACGGGGTGTACGCCCCGTCGGCGAGCGCGATCCGCGCGCCCTGGAGCAGGATCGATTCCCGCCCGGAGAAGGCCAGGTGCGGGGCGAGCGGCTCCAGGGCCTCGTGCAGCTCGATGGCGAGGGCCGCGCCCCCGCAGTCGGCGTCCGGCAGGAACCGGCCGGTGTCGGCGGCGAGCGCCTCGACCAGGTCGGTGAGCTGGACTCCGGTGCACTCGTCGTACCCGGCGGAGCGGACCGCCGCGACGGCGGTGTCGACGGCCGTACGGGACTCGGTGCCGCCCGCCGCGAGCACGGCGAGGGCGACCGTGTGCACGGCGTCGCGGAGCATCGCCGCGAAACGGCTGGTCGTGGGGTGGTCGAGCGCGTCGGTGCCGAAGTGCGTGTGACAGCCCGCGCATTCGATCACCGGCCCGGCGTGGCCCCGGGGCAGCAGCGGCACGCCGAGGACGGCGAACCGCCGGCGTCCGGTCCTGCGGCGGTAGTTGCGGTCGCCGCCGCACTCCTCGCAGAAGAACTCGCCGTCCCCGATGGTGTTCCAGGAGGTACGAATGCCGCAGAGAATTACTTTTCGTCCACGTGACTCTCGGGCAGACAGCACGCCGCACCTCCCTTGACGAACCGGCGACTTTGCCGACGTGGGGAGTGATGTTAGCCACATCCTTGATGTGGCGTCAGCACCCCGTCAGCAGATCGCCACCGACTTGGCCGAGACGCGACACCGTCAGGAGAGCCGCCCGCGCCGCCTGCGCACCGAGTACGCGACGAATCCACCGCCCAGGGCCACGGTGGCGATCGCCACCCCCACGACACCCGGTCCGAACGCGGATCCGGTACTGGCGAGATCACCCTCAGGGGTGGTCGGGGCGGGCGCGGGCGTCCCGGGGGCGGCGCTCTCCGCGGGCGTCGAAGGGGACGCGGACGGCGCCCCCGGCTCCGTACCGCCGGGCTGCTCGGACTTCGGCTCCTCGGGCTCGGGCTGCTCGGGGACGACGGTCGGCGTCGGCTTCGGCTTCTCGGGGGTGACGGGCTCGCCCGGCTCGGCGGCCTTGGGCAGGCAGCCGGTGAACGTCATCTGGTGGGTCTCGGCGCCGGGGACGGAGAGCAGCTCCTCGGCGACGACCGCGCCGTTGACGTGGCCGGGGCCGACGCCCTTGCCGCCCAGCTCCACCGTGGCGCGGGGCGCGAGGATCGTGCCGGGCCAGGAGGTGTAGTTCTTCTTCACGCTCTCGGCCTGCGGGAAGTTCCACAGCAGCGCGGAGCGGACCTGCTTGAAGGCCGCGCTGCCGGCCGCGTAGTCGTCCTGGACGAAACGGCCCGCGGTCTCGTCCCAGAGGTTCACGCCGTACGTGGGGGTGGCGCCCATGTCGTACGAGCCGCCGATCACGTTGACGAGGGTCGTGGCGCCGGCCGGGACCTTGATCGAGATCTCGGCGGCCTTCTCGAGGTCGCCCGCGGCGACAGCGAAGACGTTGAGCTCCTTGTCGGTGCCGGCCAGGAGCAGCCCGTGGGAGCCCTGGGGCACGGCGACGGTGCCGTTCGGCGTGACGGCGGCCCAGCCGGACGAGAGGTTCCGCAGCGCGGCGAACTCCTTGCCGAAGTCGACCGGGGAGGCGCCGGGCCCGTGCCGTCCGTCGACGGCGAAGTCGGCGCTGGAGCGGTCCTGAAGGCGTCCGTAGACGGCGCTGCCCTTGGACACGACGACCTGGTTGGCGTGGAGGGTGCCGCCGACGACGAGGCTGTGGCCGCCCGGGAGCTTCGCGAGGTCGGCGTCGGAGAGCCGGGAGCCGACGGAGAAGCCCTGGCCCGTGGCGGCGTCGCCGAAGCGCGCGTCCCCGCCGACCGCGACCGCGCCCTCGGAGTCGGAGAAGCGCGTGGAGTCCTTCTCGACGAACTCGGCGTAGCCGCCGGCGACACCGAGGGGGGCGCACGACAGGGCGGCCGTCGGGGCGGCGGAGGCGGCCGGGGCCCAGAGGAGGGCGGTGCCGGTGACCGCGAGGACGGCGGCCGCGGCAGCGGGCGTACGCATGACGGAACTCCAGGTCAGGGAGTGCGGAAGGGGGGCGTCCGAGTGGACGAGCCGAACCTTCCGGCACTCCCTGATGTGGCGTCAACTGCCCGCACATACGGGTAATTCAGGCACTGCCGACCGATCTTCCTTAAGTCAACCTGAAGGGGTGACCCAGATCACAGCCGGGCTTTCGGCGCGGCCGACACGCGGTCAGCGCGCGGAGCGGTTGACCGCCGAGACGACGGCCTTCAGCGAGGCGCGCGTGGTGTTGGCGTCGATGCCGATGCCCCACAGGACCTGGCCGTCGATGGCGCACTCGATGTACGAGGCGGCCTGCGCGGAGGCGCCCTCGCTCATCGTGTGCTCCTGGTAGTCCAGGACCCGGGCGTCCACGCCGGCCGCCGCCAGGGCGTCGATGAACGCGGAGATCGGACCGTTGCCGGAGCCGCTCAGGACGGTGTCGACTCCGTCCACGACCGCCTCGACGGTCAGGGTGTCGGTGCCGTCGGTGTCCGAGGTGGACTGACCGGAGCGCAGCTGGATGCGGCCCCAGGCGTTGTCCGGGTTCGGCAGGTACTCGTCCTGGAAGACCGACCAGATCGCGGCCGGGGTGACCTCGCCGCCCTCGCTGTCCGTCTTCTGCTGGATGATCTTCGAGAACTCGATCTGCATCCGGCGCGGCAGGTCCAGCTTGTGGTCGTTCTTCAGGACGTACGCGATACCGCCCTTGCCGGACTGCGAGTTGACCCGGATGACGGCCTCGTAGGAGCGGCCGACGTCCTTGGGGTCGATGGGCAGGTACGGGACCGCCCACTCGATCTCGTCCACGGTCCTGCCCTGGGCGGCCGCGTCGGCCTCCATGGCGTCGAAGCCCTTCTTGATGGCGTCCTGGTGGGAGCCGGAGAAGGCGGTGTAGACCAGGTCGCCCGCGTAGGGGTGGCGCGGGTGGACCTCCATCTGGTTGCAGTACTCGCTGGTGCGGCGGATCTCGTCGATCTGCGAGAAGTCGATCTGCGGGTCCACGCCCTGCGAGAACAGGTTCATGCCCAGCGTCACCAGGTCGACGTTGCCGGTCCGCTCGCCCTGCCCGAACAGGCAGCCCTCGATGCGGTCGGCGCCGGCCATGATGGCCAGCTCGGCCGCCGCCACCGCCGTACCGCGGTCGTTGTGCGGGTGGACGGACAGGCAGACGTACTCCCGGCGGGTCAGGTTGCGGGACATCCACTCGAACCGGTCCGCGTGCGTGGACGGCGTCGAACGCTCCACGGTGGCGGGCAGGTTGAGGATGATCTCGCGCCCCTCCTCGGGCTGCCAGACGTCACAGACCGCCTCGCAGACCTCCAGGGCGAAGTCCAGCTCGGTGTCGGTGAAGATCTCGGGGCTGTACTGGTAGCCGAAGACGGTCTCGTCGCCCAGCAGCTTGTCCGCGTACTCCATGACCAGCCGCGTGCCGTCGACGGCGATCTGCTTGATGTCCTCCTTCGAGCCGCGGAAGACGACCCGGCGGAAGGTGGGCGCGGTGGCGTTGTACAGGTGGACGGTGGCGCGCCTGGCGCCGACCAGGGACTCCACGGTCCGCTCGATCAGGTCCTCGCGGGCCTGGGTCAGTACGGAGATGGTGACGTCGTCCGGGATCGCGCCCTCTTCGATGATGGAGCGCACGAAGTTGAAGTCGGTGTCGCCGGAGGACGGGAAGCCGACCTCGATCTCCTTGTAACCCATGCGCACCAGCAGGTCGAACATCTCGCGCTTGCGGGCGGGGCTCATCGGGTCGATCAGGGCCTGGTTGCCGTCGCGCAGGTCGGTCGACAGCCAGCGGGGGGCCTTGGTGACGCGCTGCTCGGGCCAGGTGCGATCGGGGATGTGGACGGCTTCGTAGCGGCCGTACTTGTGGATCGGCATCCCGGACGGCTTCTGCGTCTGGGTGGCGTTGGTGATGGGCGTGGGGCGGCCGACAGGCTGGGACATTGCGTAGGGCTCCTCGGGGTCCAGAAGAGGGACGGCCGACTGTCGAACGCAACACCAGGTCCCGCGGGGAGGGGGTCGGCCTACGACTACAGGCCCTCGCCGCGGCAGCTAAGGAGAAGCAGCCCGAAACGCATGATGTGCCGCAGCCTAGCCCAGGTCCGTGGAGCGCGGACCTCCTGTTTCAGTATGCGGGACGGCCGGACTGTCAATACGAAAAGGTGACGTATCACTCCATTTCGCGGATCATGGTCGCCCCTAGTGACACTGGCGTGACCCAGTGCCACATTGCTGGGATGACTTCTGTCTTCTGCACGATCGTGCCGCCCCACCTCCTGGAGCACCTGGCCGCCTCCGCGAACCCGGCCGTCGCGGCCGTCGCCCGGCGCACCCTCGTCGCCGACGCGGCGAACCGCACGAACCGCGCCCTGGCCCTCCCGGCGGCGCCGACGGCGGTCGCGCCGAGCGCCGGACCCGCCCGCCCCAAGCGGACGATCTTCGACGCCCAGGGCGCCACGGAGCTGCCCGGTGTCACGGTCCGCGAGGAGGGCCAGGAGGCGACGGGGGACGCCACCGTCAACCGCGCGTACGCGGGGCTCGGCGCCACCTTCGACCTCTTCCTGAAGGCCTTCGACCGGGACTCCATCGACGGCGCGGGACTGCCCCTGCTCGCGACCGTCCACTACGACCGCAACTACGGCAACGCGTTCTGGAACGGCGAGCAGATGGTGTTCGGCGACGGTGACGACGAGATCTTCCTCGACTTCACCCTCCCCGTGGACGTGATCGGCCACGAGCTGGCGCACGGCTTCACGCAGTACACGGCGAACCTGGAGTACTTCAGCCAGTCCGGCGCGCTCAACGAGTCCGTCTCCGACGTCTTCGGCGCCCTGGTGAAGCAGTACGGCCTCGGCCAGAGCGCGGACGAGGCGGACTGGCTGATCGGCGAGGGCCTCTTCCACCCGAACGTCCAGGGCACGGCCCTGCGCTCCATGAAGGCCCCCGGCACGGCCTACGACGACGACGTCCTCGGCAAGGACCCCCAGCCGGGCCACATGGACGACTACGTCCGCACCAGCAGGGACAACGGCGGCGTCCACATCAACTCGGGCATCCCGAACCACGCCTTCTACCTGGCGGCGACGGAACTGGGCGGCCGCGCCTGGGAGCGCGCCGGCCAGATCTGGTACGACGTGATGACGGGCGGCACGCTCACTCCCGAGACCCGCTTCACCGAGTTCGCGGCGGCCACGGTGGCGGCGGCGAAGGCGCGGTACGGCGACGGGGCGGAGATCCAGGCGGTCCTGAAGGCGTGGGCGGCGGTGGGCGTGGCGACGGACTGATAGACCTGCGTCATGCGTATTCGAGTACGGCGCACCGGTGGTTTCGCGGGGATCGAGCGGTCGGCCGAGGTGGACACCTCCGGCCGGCCGGACGCCGGGGAGTGGGCCGCGCTGGCCGCCACCGTCGTCCGGGAGGGGGACGGTGACGTCCGGGGCGGGCCGGACGGGTTCTCGTACGAGATCACCGTCGACGGCGAGACGGTGCGCTGCTGCGATCCGCGGCTGACGGAGGCGCAGCGGGCGCTGATCGAGAGGGTGCTGAAGGAGGGGGCGTAGGGCTCCTCCGGAGCGCTGACCTCCAGTTATCGTCGATTCCTCGCGCGGACAACTCCCCCTCACCATCGGGGCATTCGTGCGAACATACAGCCCGTGCATATTGATCATCTTCTGTCACGGGCCGCCCGCCGCGGGGTGCTGAGCGCGTTCGCGCTCACCCTCCTCGCCGCCGGTGCGCTCGCCCCCTCACCGGCCTCCGCGGCCGAACCGGCCATCAACCCCAAGGTCTCGACGCCGTTCGACATCGGCGTCGACGCCGGCTACGCCTGCTTCCGCATACCCTCGGTCGTCAGGACGGTCTCCGGTGACCTCCTCGCGTTCGCCGAGGGCCGGGTCGACGACTGCACCGACGACACGCACGTCGACATCCTCGTGAAGCGGTCGACGAACAACGGCCAGAGCTGGGATCCGGCGGCCAAGGTCGTCGTCGGCGCCACCGACGACTTCGCCAACGGGAACCCGTCGCCCGTCGTCGACACCGCCTCCGGACGCGTCTCCCTGGTGTACGCCTCGTCGAAGGTGCACGACCGCGGCAACCGCACCGTGCGCGTCGTCAACAGCGAGGACGGCGGCACCACCTGGGGCGAGCCCCGGCAGCTGCCCACGTACATGAAGCCCGAGTGGGGCTGGGTCTCCGTCGGTCCCGGCCACGGCATCCAGCTGACCCGTGGCGCGCACAAGGGGCGGCTCGTCGTCACCGGCGACCACAAGAACAAGGACAATCTGCGCGCCGGCGCGCAGCTGTACGTCAGCGACGACGGCGGCCAGAACTGGACCTTGGGCGCGTACACCGACACGCCCGCCGTCGCCCCCGCGGGCAGCACGGCCGTCCCCCAGCAGCCGGGCGAGGTCGCCCTCGTCGAGCGGACCGACGGGTCGCTGCTCTTCAACGCGCGCGACCGGCTCGCCTGCGGCTACAACGAGCGGCGGCTCGACGCGGAGTCGACCGACGGCGGCAACTCCTTCACCCGCGGCTTCGAGCCGGTGGGGGATCTCGACTCGCCGCCGGTCTTCGGCTCGCTGCTGCGCCTGAACGCCACGGACACCGGTGACGCGGGCAACCGCATCCTGTACTCCGGCTCCTCCAGCACGGGCAGCACCGTGGCGGACCGGAAGGACCTCACGATCCGCTCCACCACCGACGAGGGCCGGACCTGGTCCGGCACCGGCACGGTCGTCGCGCCCGGTTTCGCCGGCTACTCCGACCTGACCCTCCTGGCGCCCGGCACGGTCGGGATGGTCTACGAGTCGGCCCTGAGCTACCCGCACGGCCGCTTCATCCGGTTCTCCTCCTTCACGGACGGCCAGCTGAAGGCCCAGGAGACCGTGGTGCGCGAGCAGCGGACCACCGACTCCGCGGGCGACCACCGCGACTCCCCCGCCGTCCAGGGCGGGCCGGTGCAGACCTCGCGCGGCGCGGGCAAGGCACTCGCGCTCGACGGGGTGGACGACCAGCTGCAGACCACGTCCTGCTCGCCGGACCTCCAGATCGGCGCGGCCGACTTCACCCTCACCGCGTGGTTCCGCTACTCCGCGACGAGCGGCGCGCACCCGATCCTGTGGGCCTACGGCCAGGGTCCTGACGCGCCGCAGTTCTGGCTGCGGGCGGAGCCCGGCAACGGGCGGATCCACGGTCTGGTGGACACCGGCGCGGGTCGCGACGCCGTCGACGTGACGGTGCCCGGCGCGTACAACGACGGCTCCTGGCACCTCGCCGTCCTCACCCGCGAAGGCAAGCAGCTGCGGCTCTCCGTGGACGGCACGGCGACCGGCGTCTCCGCCGCCGGCGCGGACGCGAGCGGCGCGATCACCCCGGCCGACCCGCCGGTCCTCCGTGTCGGGTCCCGTCCGGACGGCATGGAGCACTTCGCGGGCGCGCTGGACGAGGTCCGGCTCTTCGCGCGGGCGCTGACCCCGGCCGAGGCCGAGGCGGCGGGCAACAGTGCCGCCGTCGACGCGACGACGGAACGGTTCCGCCTGGGCTTCTCCGCCCTGTGGAACTGACGGCCCCGGGGGCCTCGGCCCCCTCGGGCCCCTCAGTGCCCTAGAAGCCGAGCTTCCTGAGCTGCTTGGGATCCCGCTGCCAGTCCTTCGCGACCTTCACGTGGAGGTCGAGGAAGACCGGGGTCCCGAGCAGTGCCTCGATGTGCTTGCGGGACTTCATCCCGACCTCCTTCAGGCGGCTGCCCTTCGGGCCGATGATGATCCCCTTCTGGCTGGGGCGCTCGATGTAGACGTTCGCGTGGATGTCCAGGAGCGGCTTGTCCGCCGGGCGGTCCTCGCGGGGGATCATCTCCTCGACGACCACCGCGATCGAGTGCGGCAGCTCGTCCCGTACGCCTTCCAGCGCGGCCTCGCGGATCAGCTCGGCGACCATCACCATCTCCGGCTCGTCCGTGAGGTCGCCCTCCGGGTAGAGCGGCGGGGACTCCGGGAGGAGCGGGATCAGCAGGTCGGCCACGAGCTGGACCTGCTTGTCACCGACGGCCGAGACCGGCACGATCTCGCGCCATTCGAAGCCCAGCTCCTTGCCGAGCTGGTCGACGGCGATGAGCTGCTCGGCCAGCGTCTTGGAGTCGACGAGGTCGGTCTTGGTGATGATCGCGACCTTCGGGGTCTTCTTGATCCCGGCCAGCTCCTTGGCGATGAAGCGGTCGCCGGGGCCGAGCTTCTGGTCGGCGGGCAGGCAGAAGCCGATCACGTCGACCTCGGCCCACGTCGTGCGCACGACGTCGTTCAGCCGCTCGCCGAGGAGCGTGCGCGGCTTGTGGAGGCCGGGCGTGTCCACCAGGATCAGCTGCGCGTCCGGGCGGTGCACGATGCCGCGGACGGTGTGCCGGGTGGTCTGCGGCCGGTTGGAGGTGATCGCCACCTTCTGGCCGACCAGAGCGTTCGTGAGGGTGGACTTGCCCGCGTTGGGGCGGCCGACGAAGCAGGCGAAGCCGGCCCGGTGGACGGCTTCGGATTCTTGGTTACGAGCGCTCATGGGGGCCATTCTCCCCGATCCCCGGCCGCTGACGTACCTCGGCGCCTCCTCAGTCCGCCGCGGAGCCCGCCCGGCCCGCCTGGACCCGCCGCACCCGCAGCGCGATCAGCGCCACCGCGCCGCCGACGAGCACCACGCCGGCCGCCAGCCACGGCAGCGCGAGGAAGGAGGCCCGTCCGGACTCCCGCACGTCCTTGGCGGTGGCCGTGAGCGTCACCTCGCCCCAGTCGAACTGCGGCGCGCCCGTCCACCGCTCGCTCAGCCGGATCTTCTGCCGGGGCAGCAGCTCGGAGGGGATCTTCGCCAGGTCGCGGGCGAGCAGGGTGCGGCCGAAGACCCCCTCGGCGCGCAGGGCCACCTTGGGGTTGAGCGTCACGTTCCCGCGGTTGTGGAGGGTGTACGAGACGACGGCGGTGGACGTGCCCGCGCCGGGCACCAGCGGCCGGTCCTGGTCGAGGGTGACGTCCTCGACGGCGAGCGCAGGGACGGTCGGGCCGTTCACCCGGAGGTAGACCCGGGCCCCGACCGCCCGCTGGACACCGACGGCGACGGAGCCGGTGCCCGCCTCGATCCGCTCGTCGAGGGCGACGACGGCGCCGGGGTGGTCGCCCGGCTCGGCGTCCTCGGGGACGGTCAGGGTGTAGGGCACGGTGACCGCGGAGCGGGGCGGCACGGTGACACGGCTCCGCTCGGGCTTGATCCAGGCTCCGGCGCCGGTCTGCTTCTCCTGGCTGGTGCGGACGGCGAAGCCGCCGTCCCGCTCGGTGTTGTAGGCGTCGGCTCCGTAGAGCCGGAAGGTCAGCGGGGCCCCGGTCTTGTTGGCGACGGTGACCTGGTCCTTCAGGGTCGTGCCGGGGTCGGCGGAGAGGTAGAAGTACGGCCGGCTGCCGAGCTGGGAGGCGGCCGGGTAGACCGCCCACTCGCCGTTCTCGGCGGCCCGGGCTGCGGGGGCGGCCACCGCGCCGATCAGCGTGAGCGCCGTCACGAGGAGAAGGACGTACAGCTTGCTGTGCACGGTGCGGAGACCTCCCGTGGTTCGGAGCGGGCCGACCGGGTGCGCGCCCGGCCCGCCGTGGTCGTACTGCCGATCAGCTGAGCGTCAGCGTCAGGACGCCCGCGTACGAACCGGGCGCGGTGAACGCCGGGACGTCGAGGGAGACCTTGGCGTCGACGGTGAACTCACCGCCGGTGAGCGTGCCGTTCGGGGTCGAGGCGAGGGTCGCCCCGCCGCTGCCGACCGCGCCCGCCGAGCCGGGTACGCAGGTGCTCGGGCTGCCGGCCTTGGTGGTGCAGGCCGGGGTCCAGCTGAGCGCGCCGGCGCCGATGGAGCCGCCGGGGCCGGTGAAGTCGGTGACCTTGCCGGTCAGGGACCAGCCCGCGGGGCCGCCGCGGAAGTCCTTGACCGTCACCGTCTTCAGGTCGCCGGTCGCCGCGCCGCCCTGCCCGAAGTCGACGGACGACAGCTGGACCGCGTCACCGGCCTGGGTCATCGACAGCTGGCCCGCCGTGACCGCCGCCGTCAGCTTCTGGCTGTTCGGTGGCTGCGGGGTGTCGTCGACGACGGTGTACGCGGCCGGTCCGGCACCCTTCTCCGGGTCCCAGGCCGCCCCCTCGTACGCCACGATCCCGGTGGTTGCCTTGTCATTGACCTTCAGACGGGCGGCGAACCCGCCCTCGCTGTCGGTCGTGACGGTCATCTTGTCGGCCGTCTCCGCCCCGCCTGCCCGGCCGACGACGGTGACCTCGGCGAGCGGGGTGAACTTGGCGCCGGTCACGGTGACCCGGACCCCTGGTGCGCCGGAGGCCGCGTCGAGCGAGACGCTCCGCTCGTTGGCGCCCGGCTGCGCGCTGGCGACGACCGTCTCGGAGACGGGCGCGGGCGGGTTGAGGACCGTGCAGGGGGTGTCCAGCTCCATGATGTAGCTGGTGTGGATGTTGTAGTCACCGGGCGAGAGGGTGATCGATCCCGGCGCGGTGACCGTGAAGGTGCCGGTCATCGAGAACGACGGGAACGTGCCCTTGCCGGGGACCGGCGGGTTCTTCTTGGGCCCGGCGACGGTGACCGCGCCGGACTGGGCGCCGCCGAGGGCGACCTTGCCGGTCGGGGTCATGATGTCGGCGGGCAGCGCCAGGTCGACGGGGTTCGAGGCGGCCGGCTTGGTGATCGTGTACGTCACCGTGACGGTGTCGCCGACCTTGGGCGCGGCGTTGTCGACCGTGATCTGGGCCTTCGTGACGCCCTCGATGGGCGGGATGCCGGCGATCGGCGGCGGGACGCAGCGGGTGGGGAATTCCACCTCCTGCGAGGTGGGCCCGAGCGCGCCGGCCGGAGCCGCCAGTGCGCCGCCCGCGGCGAGCACCAGGGCCGTGGCGCCGAGGGCGGCGGTCCAGCGCCGTCTTCGGGTCCGGGTCCGGATGGGCGAAAGTGCCATGTGTGTGCCCCCTCCTGAGGGATGAGAGGGCGCCATTGACGGCTGCGGGCCAGGAGAAGTCAATGGAATCGAAATGCACCGACTGATGACCCATCAGATAGTGTCAAGATCGACGTTTCCCCTGGTCACAGGGGTTCCGGCGCGACCCCGCGGGGCAGCACAGGTACCGGCGCCGCCTGCGGCGACGCCGGTGAGGGAACGGTGGAGCGGTTGCGCGCTAGAACACGAACGGGCCGGGCGACTGCGAGGTGACCGCGTCGCAGTTGACGGTGACGCCGAAGATCGTCATCGTGAGCGCGGTGCCCGCGAAGTACGAGTTGAGGCTGTCGCCGGCGGCCACGGTCCCGTTGAGCGGGCCGATGGTGACGGACTGGTTCGCCGCCAGGGCCGGGTTCTTCTGGCCGGTGAACACGCGGGTGCCGCCGCCGCCCTTGGCCATCGTCAGCGAGGCGTTGATGGTGTCCGCCCCGACCGCGACCGGCGTCTTGACGGCCGATGTGAGGGTGATCGTCGCGGCGGTGCCGCTCTGCGTGGCCGCCAGGGTGGCGAGCCCGCCGCCCCAGATCCCGCAGTCGTACGTGGCCGTGGCCGAGCCCGGCGTCACGGCGCCGGCGGCCGGGGCGAAGGCGAGCCCGGTGACCGCGAGCGCACCCGCGAGGACCGCGCCGATGCCTAACCTGCCGCTGTTGCTGCCTCTCATGGTCGTACCCCTTCCCGATGAAGCACGCAGGGGTGCGGACGCTGCGTGAAGGCGTGAATCTGACGGTCCGTCGGACCGGTCGCTGCTATTGATGCGCAACGGACCGGGGAAGACAAGAGACGTTTCGTTGATTCTTCACAAACACACAAAGGGGGCCCGGCGCGCCGCCGGGCCCCTTCTGATGCGGGTGGACCTCAGCCCGCGGTGACCGCCGCGCGCAGCTGCCCGTCCGGCCCGGCGAGCAGCACCGGGGTCTCGGGCCCGCCGAGGTCGCGCACGGCCGCGCGGTCCTCGTCCGAGGCCGCCTCCGCGTTCGAGACGACGGCGGCGGCCTCCAGGGACTGGGCCCCGCTGGCCACGGCCATCGCCACGGCGGTCTGGAGGGCGCTCAGCTTGAGCGACTCCAGGGCCACGGTCCCGGCCACGTAGGTGCGGCCGGTCTCGTCCCGTACGGCCGCACCCTCGGGCACACCGTTACGGGCGCGGGCGCTGCGCGCCAGCGTGATGATCTTGAGGTCCTCGGCGCCGAGGTCGCCGTGGTCGGGCTGAAGTGTCATGGACCGAGGATAGGTCGGGGCACGGGGTCAGCTCTTGGCGCCCTTGACGAACTTGTCGGTGGCGAGCTTGCCGAGGGCGTCGAAGTCCTTGTGGCCGGAGGCGGCGGCCGGGTCGTGCGCCAGCCTGATCACACCGGTGCCCTGACGGGCGACCAGCAGGTTCACCTCCGTCTCGTAACCGAAGTCGGCGATGCTCAGCTTCAGCCGCAGGGCGTGGGCCTGCTCGGCGCCCTGCGGAGCGGTGAGCTTCGCGACGGTGGCACGCACCTTCATATCCTCCGCCGTGGCACCGAATTCGGTGCAGGCCTCCAGGGCGGCGCCCAGCTTCGTGACGAAGTCGGTGGCACCGGTGCCCGCGAAGGCCAGGACCTCCTGGTTGAGCGTCGTGGCTCCGCCCCGCTCGAAGTCGCCCGAGGCACCGAGCGTCGCGCCGGAGATCTTCTCCGAGAGCAGGCCCGCGATCGGCAGGCATTCGGGCTTGTCGACCTTGGTGAGAGTCGGGCCCTCCTCCGCCTTGGCGGTCTTCCAGCCCGACGGCAGGTCCTTCGCCTCCAGGACGGCGGCCTTCATCTGCGCGGCCGTCAGCGGCGTCGCGGCCGGGGCGGACGACGGGGCGGCCGAGGTGCTCTGCTCGGCGGCCGGCTTGTCGGCGGCCTTGTCCTTGCCGGTGCCCTTGGCGCCGTCCGAGCCACCGCAGGCGGCGACGAGGGAGAGGGCGGAGACGGTGAGGGCCGCGGCCAGGCCGTGGCGGACGCGCGTACGCATGGTGGTGGAACCTTTGGTGGGTGCGAGCGGAACGGAGGGACCGGCACCAGTGAGGGATCGGCCGGAACGGCAGGAGGATATACGGCGGCTGTGACGTTCCTGTGGGCCGGGCTCCTCCGCCGGTCGGCGCCCTCCCGGGCGGAGCCCAGCTCCAACGGCGCAGGCCAACGGGTTCCGGCACCCGGCCCGAGCCTCCCTCCCGGACCCTCAGCCCGCGACCGGGTACATCGAGCCGCGCCTTCCCTCCGGGGAGACCAGCCAGGCCAGCTTCGCCTGGGTGTCGGCGAGCGGCAGCGGGGTGTGCATGACGATCGTCAGGTCCGGACGGGCCGGTACCCGCAGCTGCGTGGCCTCCAGGTGGAGTTCGCCGACGACCGGGTGCCCGATCCGCTTGTGGAGCTGGCCGCCCGGGGAGATGTCCCGCCGCTCCCACAGCGCCGCGAACTCCGCGCTCGCCGCCTTCGCCTCCTCCACCACTGCGCGGAAGCCCTCGTCGTCGGGGCAGTCCGAGCAGGCGGCCCGGAACTGGGCGACGATCTGCGGTGCGAGGCGCTCCCAGTCGGCGGCGCGGGAGCGGTAGAGCGGGTCGGTGAAGAAGGAGATCAGGCAGTTCTGCGAGGTCTCGGGCCGCATGCCGAGGACCACCGACGCCGACTCATTGTACATGATCGCGTTCCAGTACACGTCCATGATGTGCGCCGGGAACGGCATCCACGCGTCGATCAGCCGCCGCAGCCCCGCGCACATGTCCCGCGCCGCCGGATCGACCTCGGGCGCGGGCGGGTTGAGGGCGGCGAGGACGTACAGATGGCGGCGCTCGGCCGGGCTGAGCCGCAGCACCCGGGCGACCGAGTCGAGGACCTGCGCGGAGACCGTGATGTCCCGGCCCTGCTCAAGCCACTGGTACCAGGAGACGCCGACGCCCGCGAGGACGGCGACCTCCTCGCGGCGCAGGCCCGGCGTGCGGCGGCGGGCGCCGCCGTCCGGCAGACCGGCCTCGGCGGGGCTGACCCGGGCCCGGCGGCTCATCAGGAACTCGCGCAGCTCGCCCAGTCGGTGCGCCTTGGCGGCGCCGCTCTCGACCGCTGTGACCACGGCTCGCTTCCTCCCCCTGGATGCCTGGTGGTACGACCAACAGGATAAGTTCCCGCTCCCCACGGTTGTTCCGCGGCGCCGAGGGTGTCGTCCATGGCAACGACCCTCGACTCCCCGACCGGCACCTCCGCTCCGCAGGCCCCACCCGCCCTCACCGGCCGCGCCCGGCTGGTCCTCTTCGTGCTGTGCGCCGCCCAGTTCATGGTGGCGCTCGACTTCTCCGTCCTCAACGTGGCACTGCCCGTCCTCGGCGCCGACCTCGGCATGAGCCCGTCCGCGCTCCAGTGGGCGGTGACCGCCTTCGCGCTGCCGTCCGGCGGGTTCCTGCTGCTCTTCGGGCGGATCGGCGACCTGTTCGGGCGCAAGAAGCTGTTCCTCGCGGGCCTGGCGCTCTTCGGCGCGGCCTCGCTGCTCGCGACCTTCGCCTGGGACCCGGCCTCCTTCCTCGCCGGCCGGGCCCTCCAGGGCCTGGGCGCGGCGGCGATCGTGCCCACCGGCATGTCCCTGCTGACCACGACCTTCCCGGAGGGCCCGCAGCGGGCCCGGGCGCTCGGGATCTCCGGCACGCTGATGTCCCTCGGCTTCACCGTCGGCATGATCCTCGGCGGGGTCATGACCGACACCCTCGGCTGGCGCTCGACGATGGCCCTGCTGGCGCTGTTCAGCGTGATCGTGCTGCCGCTCGCCCCCGGTGTGCTGCGCGAGTCGCGGACCGCCGAGCGGCCGCGCCTCGACGTACCGGGCGCGGTGACGGTGACCGGCGGACTGCTCGCCGTGATCTACGCGCTCTCCACGGCCGCCGAGCGCGGCTTCGGCGGGACGGACGTCCTGGTCACGCTGGTGGGCGGGGTGCTGCTGCTCGCGGCCTTCGTGGCGGTCGAGTCCCGGCACGAGACGCCGCTGGTCTCGCTGCCGATGCTGCGCCGCAGGACGGTGGCCTTCGGCAACCTGGGCGGGCTCGTGACCTTCTCGATGATGTCCACGGTCGTCTTCGTGCTGACCCTGTACCTCCAGGAGACCCTGGGCCTGTCGGCCTTCGGCACCGGCCTGGTCTTCGGCGTGCAGGGCGTCCTGTCGGTGCTCGCCGGATCGACGGCCGCGAAGATCATCGGCCGGTTCGGCGCCCGCCGCACGCTGGCGGTCTCGCTGCTCGGCCAGGGCGTCTTCGTGGCCGCCCTGCTGGGCCTCGGCACGGAGTCGGGCGCGGTCTACGCGACCGTCGGCGTCTCGGTGGCGAGCATGTTCCACCTGGCCGCGATCATCTCGTACGGCGTGACCGTCACCTCCGGCGTGCCGGACACGGAGCAGGGCCTGGCGACCGGGCTCGTGACGACGACCCAGCAGGTCGGCATCACCGTCGGCATCCCCCTGCTCGGCGTCCTCGCGACGACGGGACCGAGCCTCTACGACGGGGTGCGCACGGTCCTCGCGATCGACGCGGCCATCGTCCTCGCGGCGGCTCTGCTGGTCGCCGTGGGCCTGCGGAAGCGCGCCTAGGGCCGGTCGAGGCGGAGCCGTACCGCCTTCGGGAGGCCCGCGACCACCAGGTCGTAGCTGTCCTCGACCAGCTCCCGGACCATGCGGTCCGGGAGTTCGCCGACGGTCACCGTGTTCCAGTGGCGCTTGTTCATGTGGTAACCGGGTGCGATCGCCGGGTACTCCTCGCGGAGCCGGACCGCCTCCTCCGGCTCGCACTTGAGGTTGATCCGCAGCGGACTGCCGTCGAGCCAGGACAGCGCGAACATCTTCCCGGCGACCTTGAAGACGGAGGTGTCGGGCCCGAAGGGGAACTCCTCCGTCGCGTCGTTGAACTCCAGGCAGAAGGCGCGCAGCTGGTCAGGCGTCATCGGTCGGCGTCCCTTCCGGGTCGGCCGCCACGGGCTCCACGAGCACGGTCACGATCTTGTTCCGACGGCCCGCGGGGGACTCGGCGGTCAGCCGCAGCGAGCGCCCGTCGGGGAGTTCCACGACCGCCTTGGCACCGGCGATCGGGACCCGGCCGAGCGCCTTGGCGAGCAGTCCGCCGACGGTCTCCACGTCCTCGTCGTCGAACTCGTCCGGGCCGAAGCCGTACAGCTCGCCGAGGTCGCCGATGTCGAGCCGGGCGGTGACCCGGTAGCTGCCCTCGCCCAGGTCCTGGACGGGCGGCAGCTCGCGGTCGTACTCGTCGGTGATCTCGCCGACGATCTCCTCCAGGATGTCCTCGATGGTGACGATCCCGGCCGTGCCGCCGTACTCGTCGATCACGACGGCGACATGGTTGCGCTCCTGCTGCATCTCGCGCAGCAGGTCGCCGGCGTTCTTGGTGTCCGGCACGAAGGTGGCGGGACGCATCGCCGTCGACACCAGGTCGGACTCGGCGTCGCGGTTGATGTGCGTCTTGCGGACCAGGTCCTTCAGATAGACCATGCCGACGATGTCGTCCTCGTTCTCGCCCGTGACCGGGATCCGGGAGAAGCCGGAGCGCAGCGCGAGGGTGAGGGCCTGACGGACGGTCTTGTACCGCTCGATGCAGACGAGGTCGGTGCGCGGCACCATGACCTCCCGTACGAGCGTGTCGCCGAGCTCGAAGACGGAGTGCACCATCCGGCGCTCCTCGTCCTCGATCAGCGACTCCTGCTCGGCCAGGTCGACCATGGCGCGCAGCTCGGCCTCGGAGGCGAAGGGGCCCTTGCGGAAACCCTTGCCGGGGGTGAGCGCGTTGCCGATCAGGATGAGCAGCTGCGGGATCGGGCCCATGATCCGGGCCAGCGGCAGCAGGACGTACGCGGAGGCCGTCGCCGTGTTCAGCGGGTGCTGCCGGCCGATGGTGCGCGGCGAGACGCCGACGGCGACGTACGAGACGAGCACCATGACCGCCATCGCGACGAGCAGCGCCTCCCAGGTCTCGGGGAACTCCTCCAGGCACGCGTAGGTGACGAGCACCCCGGCCGCCATCTCGCAGGAGACCCGGACGAGCAGGGCCACGTTGAGGTAGCGGGTCGGGTCGGCGGCGACCTGCGCCAGCTTCTCCGCGCCGCGCCGCCCGGACCGTACGGCCTCGGCGGCGCGGAAGCTGGAGACGCGGGCGATGCCGGCCTCGGCGCAGGCCGCGAGCCAGGCGACGATCACCAGCGCGACCGCTCCGAGGATGAGCGATGCGTTCATCGGGGGCCCGATCCCCGGGTCAGGAGACGGTGGGCGCCGGGGACGGGCCGGTGAGGCCCTTCTCCGCGCGCCAGCCGTCGACGATGGCCGCCTGGAGGCCGAACATCTCGGCCTTCTCGTCCGGCTCCTCGTGGTCGTAGCCGAGCAGGTGCAGCACTCCGTGGACGGTCAGGAGCTGGAGCTCCTCGTCCATGGAGTGCTGCGTCGGAGCGTCCTTGCCCTGCTGGGTGGCGACCTCGGGGCAGAGCACGATGTCCCCGAGGAGCCCCTGCGGCGGCTCCGCGTTGTCGTCGTCCTTCGCCGGCGGACGCAGCTCGTCCATCGGGAAGGACATGACGTCCGTCGGGCCCGGCAGGTCCATCCACTGGATGTGGAGCTGCTCCATCGCGTCGGCGTCCACGACGATCACCGAGAGCTCGGAGAGGGGGTGGATGCGCATCCGCGCGAGCGCGTAGCGGGCGATGTCGAGGATCGCCTGCTCGTCGACCTCGGTTCCGGACTCGTTGTTGACGTCGATCGACATGGTGCTCTTCTACTGCTTCCCGTTGCGGCTGTCGTACTGCTCGTACGCGTCGACGATACGGCCGACGAGCTTGTGCCGGACGACATCCTGGGAGGTGAGCATGGAGAAGTGGACGTCGGGGACGCCGTCCAGGATGTCCCGGACCTGGCGGAGACCGCTCTTGGTACCGCCGGGCAGGTCGACCTGGGTGATGTCACCGGTGATGACGATCTTGGAATCGAAGCCGAGCCGGGTGAGGAACATCTTCATCTGCTCGGGGTTCGTGTTCTGCGCCTCGTCGAGGATGATGAACGCGTCGTTGAGCGTCCGGCCTCGCATGTACGCCAGCGGCGCGACCTCGATCGTGCCCGAGGCCATCAGCTTCGGGATCGAGTCGGGGTCGAGCATGTCGTGCAGGGCGTCGTAGAGCGGCCGCAGGTACGGGTCGATCTTCTCGTAGAGCGTGCCGGGCAGGAAGCCGAGCCGCTCGCCCGCCTCGACGGCCGGCCGGGTCAGGATGATCCGGGTGACCTGCTTGGACTGCAGGGCCTGGACCGCCTTGGCCATGGCCAGATACGTCTTTCCGGTGCCCGCGGGGCCGATGCCGAAGACGATCGTGTGCTTGTCGATCGCGTCGACGTACCGCTTCTGGTTGAGGGTCTTGGGGCGGATGGTGCGGCCGCGGCTGGAGAGGATGTTCTGCGTGAGCACCTCGGCCGGGGTCTCCTGGCCTGCCTCCGCCTTGCCGTTCTCGCTCGCCCTGAGCATGGCGATCGAGCGTTCCACTGCGTCCTCCGTCATCGGCTGTCCGGTGCGGAGCACCAGCATCATCTCGTCGAACAGGCGCTGGATGAGGGCGACTTCCGCCGCTTCTCCCACTGCGCTGACCTGGTTGCCCCTGACATGGATGTCGGCCTTCGGGAACGCTTCCTCGATCACACGGAGGAGCGCGTCACCGGAACCGAGCACGGTCACCATCGGATGCTTGGCGGGGACGGTGAAGTGGGCGCGGGTCTCGCCCGACGCGCCGTTGGGGGCTGTGGGTGTCTGAGTCATGGGCCGGCACTGTGGCCTGCACATACCTCCCGTTGCAGGGTTCTCGCTGCTCGACAACCTCTGGGTTACCAAGCCTACGACTTGTCGCTGACACGACCGAAGGCTTTTACGAGGGGGCCGCTCTGAACCCGATCGTCGGCACCGCACGGCGCAGGGGCCAGGGTCGGGTGGCGGCCGGGAGCATGCGCTCCAGGAAGGCGTAGCGGGCGCGCAGGGCCTCCGGGTCCTGGCAGACGTGCTCCTGGACGTGCTCCCACCAGGCGGCGACCTCGCCCCAGCCCGGGGCGGAGAGCGAGCCGCCGAACTCCTGCACGGAGAGCGCGGCGATCAGCCCGGCGAAGGCCAGCCGGTCGGCGAGCGGCCAGCCCGCGAGCGTCCCGGTGACGAACCCGGCCACGAAGACGTCCCCGGCGCCGGTCGGGTCGAGGGCGGACACCTCGATGGCGGGCACCTCCGCGGTCTCGCCGGTGGCCCCGTCGACCGCGTACGCGCCCTCGGCACCGAGGGTGACCACGGCGTAGCGGACCTTGTCGGCGAGCGCCCGCGCGGCGGTCCTCGGGCAGTCGGTGCGGGTGTAGCGCATGGCCTCCTGGGCGTTGGGCAGGAAGGCCTCGCAGTGCGCCAGATCGGCCAGGCCGGCCAGGTCCCAGCGGCCCGTGTCGTCCCAGCCGACGTCGGCGAAGACCTTCGCGCCGCCCCGCGCGGCCCGGGCGACCCACTCCTCGGACCGGCCGGGCACGAGCGAGGCGACGGCGGCCCTGGCGGGCGGCGGGTAGGCGGGCAGGGCGCCGTCCAGCGGCGGGGCCTCGTGGCCGTGGGAGACCATCGTGCGCTCGCCCTCGTACGCCATGGAGACGGTGACCGGGGAGTGCCAGCCGGGGACGGTCCGGGAGAGCGAGAGGTCGATGCCCTCGCCCTGCTCCAGGGCGTCCCAGCAGTACTCGCCGTAGTGATCGTCGCCGAAGGCGGCGGCGAGCGAGGTGCGCAGGCCGAGGCGGGCGAGTGCGGTGGCCATGTTGGCGACGCCGCCGGGGCTCGACCCCATGCCCCTGGCCCAGGACTCGGTGCCGCGCACGGGGGCGCTGTCGAGGCCGGTGAAGATGATGTCGAGGAAGACCGTGCCGGTGAGGAAGACGTCGCAGGCGGGGTCGCCGGGCTCGCGCAGACGCACCAACGGGTCGACCCCCGCGTCGCGTTGCTGGTCTCCTCGTGCTGTGGTCACGGCCTGCTCCCGTCCGTGGTGCCGATCAGGCCAGTGTGCCTGATGGGGGCGGGGCGACAGGGGTGACGCGGGACGGAGAACCGCGCGCGTTTACCCGGGCGACCACCCCCCAAACCCCATAGTGACCCAGATCACAAATGGAATGGGGGCTTTCCGCCCTCTTCGGGCTTCTCCGGGCCCACGATCACTTGATACGAATGTCCCCGCGACCCCGTTGGCCCGCGACCCCGACCCCCGGGATCCCGTGCACACACCGGGCGCTCCACCCCTCCTCGCCCTCCCGTTCCCTGGAACGCCCATGTCGTCGCGCCCGCGTGCCCTGGGGCCTCTCGTCGCCCTGTTCACGGCCGGTTATCTCGCTCCGTACCTGCTGCCCACCGTCGTCGGCAGACTCTCCGCCGGACTCGGCCTGACCCCGGCCCAGGCGGGCCTGGTCGGCTCGGTCCTGCTGCTCGCCTCCGCCTCGGCCGGCTTCACCCTGGCCTCCCGCGTGGAACGGATCGGACCGCGCCGCGCGGCACGGTTCGGGCTCGGCGCGATGATCCTCGGCTACGGCTCCGCGGCCCTGACCGCGAGCGTGCCGCTGGTCGTCGGCGGCGCGGTCGTGGGCGGCTTCGGCTCCGGTACGGCCCTGGCGGTGGCCGCCGCCGGCATCGCCGCCCAGCGGGACCCGCACCGGGCGTCCACGCTCGGCCTGCTCACCGTCTCGGCGACGGCCGGCGCGCTCTACCTCACGCTGCCCCACCTCGGCGGCGGCCACGGGCTGCCGTTCGCGTCCATCGCGGTGGCGGCGGCGCTGGTGTGGCCGCTGACGGGCGCGCTGGGGAGCGGGGCCGGGCACGGTCCCGTACCGACGCCGTCCAGGGGCGAGGGAACCCCACTCCCCCACCGCCGCTCCGGCCTCGTCCTCGCCGCCGCGATCCTGTGCTGGTCCATGGCCCAGAACGCCCTGTGGGGCGTCAGCGGCCGGATCGGGCTCACCCAGGCCGGGCTGAGCGAGGTCACCGTCGGCGCCGTCTTCGCGGTGGCCCTGGGAGCCGGGCTCGCGGGCGTGACGGCCGCGGGGGCGCTCGGCTCACGGCTCGGCCGGGCCGCGCCGATCGGGGCGGGCACGGCGATCATCGCCGTCTGCGTGCTGGTGAGCTCGGGCGCGGAGAGCCTGCCGGCGTTCGCGGCCGGCGAGATCCTGTGGAACGTCTTCTACCCGGTCGTCCTGTCCTACCTGCTCGGCCTCGCGGCGTCCCTCGACCCGCGCGGACGGTGGGCGGTGCTCGTCGGCTCCGCGTCCTCGCTGGGCGTGGCCTGCGGCCCGGTCACCGGCAGCCTCCTGTCCGAACAGGCCGGCTACCCGGGCATGGGCGTGGTCCTGTGCGCCCTGCTCCTGCTGGCGGCGGCCCCGATGACGGCGGTCGCCCTGCACACCTCCGGCCGCCCCCTGGTCCCCGGCTCGATCCGCCGCCGCGGCGGCGCCCCTGCGGCGGTCCTGGCGGGCACGACGGGCTCGACACCGGGCCTGGTGCCGCAGATGGGCGCGCCGGAACAGGAGATCGCGGAGATCCCGGTCCCCGCCCGGCGCCGCGCGGACCGCCGCGCCTTCGGCCTGGCCCGCCCGAGCGACCGCGGCTGAGTCGGGGGCCGGGGCTCTTTCCCACCCCGCCCCTTCCCGAACCGGGGGCAAGCCCCCAGGCCCCCGGGAGCCGGGTTCCAGCCCCGCCGGCGTTTGAGCGCGGGTCCGGGGCGGAGCCCCGGTTCGGGAAGGGGCGGGGTGGGGAAGAGGCCCCGCGCAGCGGCCCACCCGCACCCGAACCCCCGCCCCCTATTCCCCCGCAGGGAACTCGTACGCCTCCACCTCCGCGAGATACCGCGCCCGCCGCTCCTCCTCGTCGTCCAGGAACGCCGCCTCGAACGAGTTCCGCGCCAGCGTCCGCAGCTGCTCCGGCTCCAGCCCCAACGCCCCCCGCACCGCCGCGAAGTTGTCCCCCACGTACCCCCCGAAGTACGCGGGGTCGTCGGAGTTCACCGTCGCGACGAGCCCGGCGTCGAGCATGGCGGCCAGCGGGTGGTCCTCCAGGACGTCGATCGCCCGCAGCCGTACGTTCGACAGCGGGCAGAGCGTCAGCGGCACCCGCTCCCGTACGAGCCGGGACACCAGCTCCGGGTCCTCCATGCAGCGCAGCCCGTGGTCCACGCGCTCCACGCCCAGGACGTCCAGGGCCTCGCGGATGTACTCCGGAGGGCCCTCCTCGCCCGCGTGGGCGACCCTGCGCAGGCCGAGCTCCTCGGCCGCCGCGTACACCTCGCGGAACTTCGACGGCGGGTGGCCGACCTCCGCCGAGTCCAGGCCGACACCGGTGATCCGGTGCAGATACGGCTTCGCGGCCTCCAGCGTCGCCATCGCCGACTCGGCGGACTCGTCCCGCAGGAAGCACATGATCAGCCGGGTCGAGACGCCGTGCCGCTCCTCGGCCCGGTCGAGCGCGGCGGCGAGCCCCTCGACCACCGTGCCCATCGGCACACCGCGCGCGGTGTGCGCCTGCGGGTCGAAGAAGATCTCGGCGTGCCGCACGCCCTGCGCCGCCGCCCGCGCCAGATACGCGTCGGCCAGCTCGGTGAAGTCCCGCGCCGTGTGCAGGACCCCCATCAGCTCGTAGTACAGGTCGAGGAAGGACTGCAGGTCGCTGAAGCGGTACGCCTCGCGCAGCTCCTCGGTGGACGCGTACGGCAGCTCCACGCCGTTGCGCGCGGCGAGCGCGAACGCCAGCTCGGGTTCGAGGGTGCCTTCGATGTGGAGGTGGAGTTCGGCCTTGGGGAGGTGCATGGGCATGGCCTGGTCTTTCCGGTCTTTCATGTCTTCCGTCTATCGCTTGGGGAGGGGCACCCGCATGAGGTCCTGGGCGATGCTCAGCTCGCCGTCGAACCCGGCCTCCCGCGCCTGCCGTTCGAACTCCGCGGGATCGCCGTACCGCTGCGAGAAGTGCGTCAGGACGAGGTGGCGCACCCCCGCCTCGCGCGCGACGTTCGCGGCCTGTCCTGCCGTCAGATGGCCGTGGTCGGTGGCGAGCCTGACGTCCTCGTCGAGGAAGGTCGACTCGATGACGAGCATGTCGGCGCCCTCGGCGAGCGCGTGCACGCCGTCGCAGAGCCGGGTGTCCATGACGAACGCGAACCGCTGCCCGCGCCGGACCTCGCTGACCGACTCGAGCGTCACTCCGTCGAGGACGCCGTCCCGCTGGATCCGGCCGACGTCCGGGCCCTTGATGCCGTGCGCGGCGAGCCGCTCGGGCAGGATGCGGCGCCCGTCGGGCTCGGTGAGCCGGTAGCCGTACGACTCGACCGGGTGGGAGAGCTTGCACGCGTCGAGGGTGTACGCGTCTGTGACGGCGAGGGGGCCGTCGGCGGCCACCGGGGCCTCCGCCAGCCGCACCGTCTCGCGGTAGGCCGTCGCGTACCGCAGGCGCTCGAAGAAGCGCTGCCCGCTCGCCGGGTAGTGCGCGGTGACCGGGTGCGGGACCTGGTCCAGGTTGATCCGCTGGATGACCCCGGCCAGACCGAGCGAGTGGTCGCCGTGGAAGTGCGTGACGCAGATCCGGTCGATGTCGTGGGCGGCGACCCCGGCCCTGAGCATCTGGCGCTGGGTGCCCTCGCCCGGGTCGAACAGGATGCCCTGCCCGTCCCAGCGCAGCAGGTACCCGTTGTGGTTGCGGTGCCGGGTCGGGACCTGGCTGGCGGTCCCGAGCACGACGAGTTCACGTACGGACACGGCTTATCCGGGGGGCCAGTTGAGGCCGCGGCCGCCGAGGACGTGCGCGTGGGCGTGGAAGACGGTCTGGCCCGCGCCGGCGCCGGTGTTGAGGACGATCCGGAAGCCGGTGCCGTCGATCTTCTCCTGGGCGGCGACCTCGCCGGCCTCGCGCAGCATGTCCGCGGCGACCGTCGGCGCGGCGGCGGCCAGGCTGGCGGCGTCGGGGTAGTGGAGGCGCGGGATGACGAGCACGTGCGTGGGCGCCTGCGGGTTGATGTCCCGGAAGGCGAGGGTCGTCTCCGTCTCGCGCACGATCGTCGCCGGAACCTCCCCGTCCGCGATCTTGCAGAACAGGCAGTCGCTCTGCGGCTCTCCGGTCATGGCCCGGGCCTCCTCGCCTTCGGTGATCAGCTACCCGGGCATCGTATCGGCCGGGTCACCGCCGCCGCTCGGGTCACCGCCCGGGGTGGGGCGCGGGCGCGCGGCGCTGCAGGGCGGAGCGGCTCACCCAGTAGGTGATGACCACGGCCCAGAAGAGCGGGTAGCCGAGCATCCTGAAGGCCGACGCGTCGAGCGTCCACAGCGCCATCGAGACCGCCGAGTGGAGGCCCAGGAGGCCCACCGCCCCCGCCATGGCGAGGACGGGCCGGCAGTTGCGCGCCACCAGGAGCAGCGGACGGCGCAGCCGGGACGGTATCCGGCGGATGTTCCACAGCGCCCAGCCGGCCCAGCCGCCGACGAGGACGGTCAGGGCGATCCCGTACGCGACGAGGCCCTCGTCCGCCGGGCCGTCGCGGAGGGATCCCGAACCGATCGCGGCCGCCAGGTAGCCGGCCAGAGCCACCCAGCGGGCGCCCGCCGCGGCGCCCCAGGCCATGGTCTCCAGGTTGTAGCGGGCCTGCCGGTCGTTCAGGTCGAGTGCGGCGGACTCCACGAACCCCTCGGCGGCCTTCGTCCACGCCCCGCGCCGGAACCAGCGGCGGCGCAGGTGCAGCAGCGAGAGGTTGTTGTGCGCCTCGCTGCTCTCCGGGTCGAGCCGCAGCGCGGTCTCGTAGGCCTGCTGGGCGATGCGGTGGTTGCCGGTGCGCTGCGCGGTGAGACCGACGAGGAAGTGCGCGTCGCTCTCCTCGGGTGCGAGCGCGACGGCGGTGCGGGCCGCCTCGTACGCCTCGCGCCGGCGTTCCATGCGGACGGAGCGGTCGAGGACCGTGCCGAGCGCGTAGTGGCTGCCCCAGTACTGCGGGGCGAGTTCGACGGAGTGCCGGGCGGCCTGCTCGGCCTCCTCGTACCGCCGCAGCGCGAGCAGGATGTGGGTGCGCATCAACCAGCCCGGCAGCGCGTCGGGATCGGCGCGCAGGGCCCGCTCGACGGTGTCGAGCGCCTCCCGCTCCCGGCCGAGGCGGTGCTGGCAGCGGGCCAGGAGGACGAGCGCGGCCCCGTCGTCCGGGTCGTTCGCCAGGTGCTGGGCGGCGAGGGCGGCCGCCTGCTCGTACCGCCCGACGTCGAAGAGCGCGTCCGCCCGGTCGAGGACGCGGTCCGGCGCGGCGCTCATCAGACCTTGTTCCGGTCGTGGGTGATGCTGAGCAGGTTCGGTACGAGTCCGAGCCAGAACAGGACCTGGGGAACGGTCCGGTCGGCCCAGGGCACGAGGACGATCAGCAGGGCGCAGAGCGTGGCGAGGATGGCCTGGCCGAGGACGATCCGGGGCCAGACGAGCCGCCGCAGGAGGTCGCGTACGGTCATCTGCGCGCCGGTGCGCATGCGCCGGTAGCGGCGCAGGGCGCCGAAGCCCCATACGGCCGCCATCAGCGCGAGTGCCCAGAGCCGGGTGCCGAGATGGACGGGGAGTTCCTTCGCGTCCGCGCCGTCGGTCGGGAAGACGTCGACGACGACGCCCGCCATGACCAGGCAGAGCAGGGCGAGCCACCGCGTCCCGCGCAGCATCCGGTAGACGGCCCTGTCGAGGTCCTTGCGGAGCCAGTTGGCGTCGGGGGCGGCGGCGAGGCCGCCGGCATAGAGGTCGGCGGCCTGCGCGGCGGAGGTGCCGGGCCTGGCGGCCTCGTCCTGGGTGGCCATCGTCACGGCCAGGGTGTTGGTGGGGTCGATCCGCAGGAGCTGCCGGACGGCCTCGTCGGCGAGGTCGGGGCGCCGGTTGAAGAGGGCGAGCTTGTACAGGGCCTCCCACGCGCGGGTCTCCTCCGGCCCCAGCCGGACGGCCTCCTGCGCCTCGGCGAGCCCCTCGGCGACCGCCGCCGCGTCGCCTCCCGGGAACCGGTCGCGTACGAACGGCATCAGCTCGGCGCGCACGGCACGCGGCGCCCAGTAGTCGGGGTCGAGACGGATGGTCTCCCGCATCGCCTCCTCGGCGTCGTGCGGCCGCCCCTGCCGCCGCAGCGCGACACCGCGGATGTAGTGCCCGAAGGCGAAGTCGGGGGCGTGGGCCAGCGCCGCGTCGGCAGCGGCCTGGCCCTCGGCGCACCGGTCCTCGGCGAGGAGGCAGCGGGCGAGCAGCACCAGGGCGTGGTGGTCGTCGGGGGCCTCGGCGATGCATCGGGCGACCCGCTCCCGGCTCTCGGCGTACCGGCCCAAGTCGTACAGCAGCTCGGCCTGTTCGAACTGCGCGTTCTTCACACTCACAGCTTCCGCTTCTTCTTCAGGTGGGCGACGAGGTCGTCGTACATGCCGCCGTCGTTGGCGAACATCGCCACGTTGCGGGCGGAGGCGAACCAGGCCTCGCTCGACGGCTTCAGCTGCTTCGCCGCGCCCAGCAGGTCCTTCATGTTGATCATGCGAACGGTGCCGGTGCGGGCCGAGTCGAGGAGGGCGGACTCGGCGGCGGTCTCGCAGAGATGGGCGAGGTCGGCGCCGGAGAAGTCCTCGGTGGCCTTCACCAGCTTGCCCAGGTCGACCGATTCGATGGGCCGCTCACGCAGGTGGTAGCGGAGGATCGCCTCGCGCGCGGGGGCGTCCGGCGGCAGCACGAGCAGCGTGCGGTCGAGCCGGCCGGGGCGGCGCAGCGCGAGGTCCACGTCCCAGGGGACGTTGGTGGCGGCCAGGACGAACACGCCCTCGTTCTCTGCGCCGTCGACACCGTCGAGCTCGGTGAGGAGCTGGTTGACGACGTTGCGCAGTCCACTGTGATGCGTACGGGAGCGCTTGGCTCCGAGGGCGTCCAGCTCGTCGAGGAAGACGACGCACGGAGCCTGGGCACGGGCGGTCTCGAAGATGTCGTGGACGTTCTTCTCCGACGTGCCGATGTACATGTCGAGGATGTCGGAGAGCGAGACCGAGATGAAGTTCGCGCCCAGTTCACCGGCGACGGCGCGGGCGATGAAGGTCTTGCCGCAGCCGGGCGGGCCGTAGAGGAGCAGGCCGCCGCGGAGCGACTTGCCGTACAGCTTGCGGAGTTCGGGGTTGCGCATGGGCGCGAGGAAGGCGGCCTCCAGGCGGTCCTTGACCTCCTGCATGCCGCCGACGTCCGCGAGGCGTACGGAGCCGGGGGCGTCGACGTCCCAGGCCGAGGCGTCCCCGGGGTCGCCGCTGCCGTCGGCGGTGAGCGGCGCCTCGATCCCCTCCGCCGGTCCGGTCACGAAGCGGGGCCCGACGACGTCACCGACCTCCTGCTCGGCGGCGGCCCAGTCGAAGGCGGGGGTTCCGGCCGGGGTCGCGGCCGCCGGAGTCGCGGCCGAGGCGTCGTCCGGGGTGCCGGCCGGGGTCTCGGCCGGGGTCTCCGGATCCGCGGAGGGGGTCGCGGCGACAGCAGTGGCGGGCGTCGCGGGCAGTCCCATCGCGCGGACCATAAGGGCGCGGGCGGCCGAGTCCCCGGGCGCGTGCTGAAGGGCGACGGCCGCCTCCGTGACGGCCTCGTCGCCCCGCCCCTCCGCGAGGAGCAGTTCGGCGAAGTGGAGCCGCAGGGGCACGTCTTGCGGTGCGGCGGAGACGGCGGCGCGCAGGCTACGGATCAGGGGTGACTCGTCGGGCATGCGGCCCAGCCTAGGGAGCGGGCCCGGGCCCCCGTCCACCGGGTTCCGGCAACCGAGAGGGCTCGCGCGGGTCAACCCCGGGCCCTGGACTCCCACTCCCGTCGCGCGATCCGGTGGAGCACGCACGGGCGCAGCGGCCCTTCGGGCACGCTGAGGTCCTCGAAGTCGTCGGCCGGGTCACGGGTCATGCCGATGCGGCGCATCACGGCCTGGGAGCGGAGGTTGCGGACGGTCGTCGACGCGAGCACCTCCGCGAGCCCGAGCGTCTCGAAGGCGAAGGCAAGGCAGGCCAGTCCGGCCTCGGTCGCGTAACCGCGCCCCCACGCCGAGCGCGTCAGCCGCCAGCCGACGTCCACGCCCGTGAACGGCGTGTCCGGGCTCATCTCGTCAAGCCCGGCCCGGCCGACGAACGCGCCGGACCCGCGCTCCTCCAAGGCCCACCAACCGAAGCCCCGACGCTCGAAATCGGCCCGCATCGCCGCCACCGTGGCATCGCTCTGCTCACGCGTCAGGAGCTCGCCGAGGTGTTCGCGGATCTCGGGATCGGCGTTCATCGCCGCCCACGGCGCGAGGTCGGACTCCCGCCACGGGCGGAGGAGGAGACGGTCGGTGCGCAGCTCTGGCATGGCGCGGAGCCAAGCAGATCACCGGCCGCCGCGTCGACGGAAATACCGTCCGCGGCGCGGGAGTACGGGGCCGGTGTACGAGGCCGGGGTACGCTCCGGGTCTGCTGAACGGGGCCGGGGTCCGGGGCCGGGGTCCGCGTCCGGAGCCCGGGTCCGGGGCCGGGGTCCGCGTCCGGGGCCGGGGGCCGGACGCGTGCTAGCTCCAGCGGCCCGTACGGCCCAGCAGCAGCGCCGTCGCCGCCGTGCCCGCCGTCGACGTGCGCAGCACGCTGTGCCCGAGCCGGTACGGCTTCGCGCCCGCCTCCTCGAAGGCCGCCAACTCCTCCGGGGAGACGCCCCCTTCGGGTCCGACGACGAGCACGATCTCACCCTCCACGGGGAGTTCGGCGTCGGCGAGCGCGCCGCTGGGGTGGTCCCGGTCCTCGTGCAGGACGGCGGCGAAGTCGGCGCCGGCGAGGAGCGCCGCGACCTGCTTGGTGGTCATCGCGTCGGCGACCTCGGGGAAGCGGTTGCGGCGCGACTGCTTGCCCGCCTCGCGCGCGGTGGCGCGCCACTTGGCGAGGGCCTTGAGCCCGCGGTCGCCCTTCCACTGGGTGATGCACCGGGACGCGGCCCACGGCACGATCGCGTCGACACCGGTCTCCGTCATGATCTCGACGGCCAGTTCGCCCCGGTCGCCCTTGGGCAGCGCCTGGACGACAGTGATGCGGGGCGCGGGCTCGGCCTCCTCGTAGGTACCGGAGACCTGGACGGTCAGCTGGTCCTTGCCCTCGGCGGACAGCACGACGCACTCGGCCCAGGTGCCGCGCCCGTCGGTGAGGACGACGTCCTCCCCCGCGCGCAGCCGCTTCACGGAGACGGCGTGACGGCCCTCGGGGCCGTCCAGGAGGAAGGGGCCGTTGCCGGGGACGGCCTCGACGACGAAGACGGGTGCGGTCATGAGGCGGTGCTCCTGTGGGCCTGCGCGGTGAGTGCGGTGTCGAGTTCGGCGGCCAGCACCTCGACGAGCTGGCCGGCCGGGAGGTCGCGGGCGAGCCGGTGCCCCTGGCCGGCCCACAGGGCCATGCCCTGGGCGTCGCCGGCGGTGGCGGCGGCCTTGCGGAGGGGGGCGGTGAGGTGGTGGACCTCGGGGTAGGCGGCGGGGGCGTACCGCCCGTGCTCGCGCATGAAGCGGTTGACGAGCCCGCGCGCGGGGCGGCCGGAGAAGGCCCGGGTGAGCTCGGTCCGGACGAAGAGCGGGTTGGTCAGGGCCTGCTTGTGCAGCGCGTGCGCGCCCGACTCGGGGCAGACGAGGAAAGCGGTGCCGAGCTGGGCGGCGTCGGCCCCGGCGGCGAGGACGGCGGCGATCTGCGCGCCGCGCATGATCCCGCCGGCGGCGACGATCGGCAGCTGGACGGTCTCCCGGACCTGGGTGACGAGCGTGAGGAGCCCCGTCCCGGCGAGCGCGGCGTCCGGGTCGTCGCGGTGCGTGCCCTGGTGGCCGCCGGCCTCGACGCCCTGCACGCAGACGGCGTCGGCCCCGGCCCACTGGGCGGCCTGGGCCTCTTCGGCGGAGGTGACGGTGACGACGGTGAGCGTACCGGCGCGGGCGAAGGCGTCGAAGGTGCCGCGGTCGGGGCAGCCGAAGGTGAAGGAGACGACGGGGACGGGGTCGTCGAGCAGGATCGCCAGTTTGGCGTCGTACGCGTCGTCCCGCCCGTTGTCGGGGTCGCCGAGGGCCGTCTCGTACCAGGTGGCCTCGCCGGTCAGCTGGTGCCGGTAGACGTCGACGGAGGCGGAGTCGGCGTGCTGTCCGCCGGGCGGCATGAAGAGGTTGACCCCGAAGGGCTGACCGGTCAGCCCGCGCACCTGCTTGATCTCCTGGTAGAGCCCGCCGGCGGTCTTGTACCCCCCGGCGAGGAACCCGAGCCCCCCGGCCTCGCACACCGCCCCGACGAGCTGCGGACCGGACGCGCCGCCCGCCATGGGGGCCTGCACGATCGGGTACCGGGAGAGATCGTTCAGCGCGGTGGACATGCAGGCATCGTGTCATACGGGAAGGGCGGCACCCGCTCGAAGCGGATGCCGCCCTTCCAGGCACAACGCGGGCTCAGCGCCCGTTGAACGCGTCCTCGATGTCCGAGAACAGACCAGACCTACCGCCCGTTGAACGCGTCCTTCAACCGCGAGAACAGCCCCTGCTGACCCGGCTGGAACTGACCCGTCGGCCGCTCCTCGCCGCGCAGCTTCGCGAGTTCGCGCAGCAGTCGCTCCTGCTCGGGGTCGAGCTTCGACGGGGTCGTCACCTCGACGTGGACGATCAGGTCACCGCGTCCGCCGCCCCGCAGGTGCGTGATGCCGCGCCCGTGCAGCGGGATGGACTGGCCGGACTGGGTGCCCGGCCGGATGTCGACCTCTTCGAGCCCGTCGAGGGTCTGCAGCGGCACCTTCGTGCCGAGCGCGCCCGCCGTCATCGGGATGGTCACCGTGCAGTGCAGGTCGTCGCCGCGGCGCTGGAAGACCTCGTGCGGGACCTCGTGGATCTCCACGTACAGGTCACCCGCCGGGCCGCCGCCCGGGCCGACCTCGCCCTCGCCGGCGAGCTGGATGCGGGTGCCGTTGTCGACACCGGCCGGGATCTTGACCGTGAGCGTACGGCGGGACCGGACCCGGCCGTCGCCCGCGCACTCGGGGCACGGGGTCGGGACGACGGTGCCGAAGCCCTGGCACTGGGGGCACGGGCGGGAGGTCATGACCTGGCCCAGGAAGGACCGGGTGACCTGGGAGACCTCACCGCGGCCGCGGCACATGTCACAGGTCTGCGCGGAGGTGCCGGGCGCGGCGCCCTCGCCCGAACACGTCGTACAGACGACGGCCGTGTCGACCTGGATGTCCTTCGTCGTGCCGAAGGCGGCCTCGTTGAGGTCGATCTCCAGACGGATCATCGCGTCCTGGCCGCGCCGCGTGCGCGAGCGCGGTCCGCGCTGCGACGCCGTGCCGAAGAACGCGTCCATGATGTCCGAGAAGTTCCCGAAGCCGCCCTGGCCGAAGCCACCGGCTGCACCGGCGCCGCCGGACGCGGACAGCGGGTCGCCGCCGAGGTCGTAGACCTGCTTCTTCTGCGGGTCCGACAACACCTCGTACGCGGCGTTGATCTCCTTGAAGCGCTCCTGCGTCTTCGGATCGGGATTCACATCCGGGTGCAGCTCGCGGGCGAGCCGCCGGAATGCCTTCTTGATCTCGTCCTGGGACGCGTCGCGGCGTACGCCGAGTACGGCGTAGTAGTCCGTGGCCACTTACGACTCCGCCAGGATCTGTCCGACGTAACGTGCCACTGCGCGTACCGCTCCCATCGTTCCGGGGTAGTCCATGCGGGTCGGTCCGACCACGCCGAGTTTGGCGACTGCCTCGTCGCCCGAACCGTAGCCGACCGCGACGACGGACGTGGACGTGAGGCCCTCATGGGCGTTCTCGTGCCCGATCCGTACGGTCATGCCCGAGTCCTTGGCCTCGCCGAGCAGCTTGAGGAGCACGACCTGCTCCTCGAGCGCTTCGAGCACAGGCCGGATCGTGAGGGGGAAGTCATGGCCGAAGCGGGTGAGATTGGCGGTACCGCCGATCATCAGCCGCTCCTCGTGCTCCTCCACCAGGGTTTCGAGCAGGGTCGCGAGCACGGTCGAGACCGTCCCGCGGTCCTCCATCTCCTCGAAGGACTCCGGGAGATCCTGCACCAGCTGCGGCACGTCCGCGAAACGGCGGCCGACGACCCGGCTGTTCAGCCGGGCGCGCAGATCGGCGAGCGAGGTCTCGCCGAACGGCGCGGGGCAGTCGATGACGCGCTGCTCGACGCGGCCGGTGTCCGTGATGAGGACGAGCATCAGCCGGGCGGGCGCCAGCGAGAGCAGCTCCACGTGCCGGACCGTCGAACGGGTCAGCGACGGGTACTGCACGACGGCGACCTGCCGGGTCAGCTGCGCGAGCAGCCGGACCGTGCGCCCGACGACGTCGTCGAGGTCGACGGCTCCGTCGAGGAAGTTGTGGATCGCGCGCCGCTCGGGCGTCGACAGCGGCTTGACGCCGGCGAGCCGGTCGACGAAGAGGCGGTAGCCCTTGTCGGTCGGGATGCGTCCGGCGCTGGTGTGGGGCTGGGCGATGTAGCCCTCGTCCTCCAGGACCGCCATGTCGTTGCGCACGGTGGCGGGCGAGACGCCGAGCTTGTGGCGCTCCGTGAGCGCCTTGGAGCCGACCGGCTCCTCCGTCCCGACATAGTCCTGGACGATGGCGCGCAGCACCTCGAGTCTGCGTTCGCTGAGCATCGCGCCCACCTCCAGCTGTCGTTCGGTCGTATCGGTTGCTCCACATTTGGCACTCGCCCTGTCCGAGTGCCAGGAATCCCCCGGCCAGTGTACGGCGGCGGGCATCGCTCCTGGCAAGGAGGCCGCGTCGGAGCGCGTCCTTGCGGATAGCGTCGCGGTATGGATGTCGCTTGGGAAGACTTCGGCTGGGAGCGGCTCGCGGACGGTGTCGGTCGGCGCAGACTGCCCGGCTGGGACGCCACGGTGGGCCTGGTGGTGGGCGAGAAGGCCGTCCTGCTGTACGACACGGGCTCGACGCTCCGGGAGGGAACGGCGCTGCGGACCCAGGTGGAGTCGCTGACCGGGGGCCGAAGAGTGACACACATCGCACTCAGCCACCCCCACTTCGATCATGTCCTGGGCACGGCGGCCTTCGCGGGGGCGGAGGTGTACGGGGCGGTCGGCGTGGACGCGCTGCTGCGCCGGGAGGCGAGCGAGCTGATGGCGGACGCGGTACGGCACGGGGTGGACGCGTTCGCGGCGGCGGAGGCGGTGGACGTGCTGGTGGCGCCGCAGCACGTGGTCTCCGGCGAGTGGACGCTGGACCTGGGCGGCCGGCAGGTGCTGCTCGCGAACGTGGGCCCGGGCCACACGGCGCACGACCTGGCGCTCTTCGTCCCCGGTGGCCGGGAGGTCGTCTTCTGCGGGGACCTGGTGGAGGAGTCCGGGGAACCACAGGCGGGCCCGGACGCGATCCCGTCGCGCTGGCCGGACGCCCTGGACCGGCTGCTGGCCCTGGGCGGCGCGGACGCGGTGTACGTACCGGGCCACGGGGCGGTCGTGGACGCCGCGTTCGTGCGACGCCAACGCGAGGAACTGGCACGGCGCTTCGCCGTCGCATAACGTCACGCGAATGCGCAGCTACGACCCCGACCTGACGCCCCCGTGGAAGCGATCCGCCCCGGTGCCGGAGGTGCCGGCGGAGGTGGACCTCGTGGTGGAGGAGGTCTCGACGGGCTTCTGCGGGGCGGTGATCCGCTGCGAGGCGGGCACGGTGACCCTGGAGGACCGCTTCGGCAAGCACCGGGTGTTCCCGATGGAGCCGAGGGGCTTCCTCCTGGAGGGCAGGCCGGTGACGCTGGTGCGCCCGGCGTCCGGGCCGGCGCGGCCGACCCGCACCGCCTCCGGATCGATCGCGGTCCCGGGGGCGCGGGCTCGGGTGGCACGGGCGGGCCGGATCTACGTCGAGGGCCGGCACGACGCCGAGCTGGTCGAGCGGGTCTGGGGCGACGACCTCCGGATCGAGGGCGTGGTGGTGGAGTACCTGGAGGGCATCGACGACCTCCCGGCGATCGTGGCCGACTTCGCCCCGGCGGCGGACGCACGCCTGGGCGTCCTCGTCGACCACCTGGTCCCCGGCTCGAAGGAGTCCCGCATCGCGGCGCAGATCTCGTCACCGGACGTCCTGGTCGTCGGCCACCCGTACATCGACGTCTGGGAGGCCGTGAAGCCGGCCTCGCTCTCCATCCCCGCCTGGCCGACGGTCCCGCGCGGCCAGGACTGGAAGACGGGCGTCTGCGAGGCCCTGGGCTGGCCCCCGAACACGGGCGCGGCCTGGCAGCACATCCTGTCGAAGGTCCACAGCTACAAGGACCTGGAGCCGTCCCTGCTGGGCAGGGTGGAGGAACTGATCGACTTCGTCACGGCGCCGTAGCGGGGCCTGCCCGGCCGAACAGGTCTGTCCGGCCGGTCGGGTCTGCCCGGCCGATCAGGTCTGCCTGGCCGATCAGGGCCTGCCCGGCCGGTCGAGCCGGTCGGGCCAGATCAGGGCGAGGCACGGCGCCAGTCCTGCTCGGGCCGGTCGGGCCGGATCAGGGCGAGGCACGGCGCCAGTCCTGCTCGGGCCGGTCGGGCCGGATCAGGGCGAGGCAAGGTGCCAGGGCCCGCGCGCCCGGCCTGATCCAGAAACGCGGGGCCCTAGTCCACCAGGTCCCTGACCACCGCGTCCGCAAGGAGCCGTCCCCGGAGGGTCAGGACCGCGCGCCCCTCGCCGTACGCCACCTCGTCGAGGAGGCCGTCCGCGAGGGCCTTGCGGGACGCGGCGAGCCCGTCCGGGCGCAGGAGGTCCAGCGGGCACCCCTCCCGGAGCCGCAGCTCCAGAAGCACCCGCTCGACGCGCCGGTCCTCGGCCGAGAGGATCTCGCGCCCGGCACCCGGCGACCTGCCGGCGGACAGCGCCTGCGCGTACGCCCCCGGATGCTTCACGTTCCACCACCGCACGCCGCCCACGTGCGAGTGCGCCCCCGGACCGGCTCCCCACCAGTCGGCGCCGCGCCAGTACAGCTCGTTGTGCAGGCACCGCCCGGCCTCCGAGGTGGCCCAGTTCGACACCTCGTACCAATCGAAACCGGCCTCGGCGAAGACGGAGTCGGCGATCAGATACCGGTCCGCGTGCACGTCGTCGTCCGTCATCGGCACCTCGCCGCGGCGGATCCGCCGGGCCAGCTGTGTGCCCTCCTCGACGATCAGCGCGTAGGCGCTGACGTGGTCGGGCCCCGCCCCGATCGCCGCCTCCAGGGACGCCCGCCAGTCGTCGTCGGACTCCCCAGGCGTCCCGTAGATCAGGTCCAGGTTCACGTGGTCGAAGCCCGCCGCCCGCGCCTCGGCGACGCACGCCTCGGGCCTGCCCGGCGTGTGGGTGCGGTCGAGGACCTTCAGGACGTGCTGCCGGGCGCTCTGCATCCCGAAGGACACCCGGTTGAAGCCACCGGCCCGCAGCTCCTCGAGATACGCCTGGTCCACCGACTCCGGGTTCGCCTCCGTCGTCACCTCGGCGTCGTCCGCGAGCCCGAACTCGTCCCGGATCGCCCCCAGCATCCGTACGAGGTCCCCGGCGGCGAGCAGCGTCGGCGTACCGCCGCCGACGAAGACCGTCCGCACCGGGCGCGGGTCGTCGCCGAGCACCTTGCGGGCGAGGCGTATCTCCTCGGTCACCTGTCCCGCGTAGTTGTCCCGGGAGGCGAGCACGCCACCGGCACCGCGCAGCTCGCTCGCGGTGTACGTGTTGAAGTCGCAGTAGCCGCACCGCGTGGCGCAGTACGGCACGTGCAGATAGAACCCGAGCGGCCGCTCCCCGGCCCCTTCCAGGGCGTGCGCGGGCAGCGCCCCGTCCTCGGGCATGGGCTCACCATCGGGCAGTACGGAAGGCATGAGCCCATTGTCCCGTACCGCCCGAGCAAGCAGGCCGCCCTGTGGACAACCCTTGACGGACAGCCGTCAAGGGTCGTCCGTCAAGGATCCCGTCGACCGGAGACGGCCGGGGCTACGCCTCCCGCGCCCCCGCGTACATCTCCTCGATGAGGTCCTTGTACGTCCGCTCGACCACCGGCCGCTTCATCTTCAGCGACGGCGTCAGCTCGCCGTGCTCGACGTCCAGGTCACGCGGCAGCAGCCGGAACTTCTTGATCGTCTGCCACCGCTGCAGGTCCCCGTTGAGCCGGTCGATGTACCCCTGGACCATTTCCTGGGTCTGCGGGGCGGCGACGACCTCGGCGTACGACTTGCCCGCGAGGTCGTGCTCGGCGGCCCAGCCGAGGATGGCGGGCTCGTCGAGGGCGATGAGCGCGGAGCAGTAGTTCCGGTCGGCGCCCAGGACGACGATGTTGGAGACGAACGGGCAGACCGCCTTGAACCGGCCCTCGATCTCGGTCGGGGCGATGTACTTGCCGCCCGAGGTCTTGAACAGGTCCTTCTTGCGGTCGGTGATCCGCAGGTAGCCGTCTGCGGACAGCTCGCCGATGTCGCCCGTGTGGAACCAGCCGTCCGCCTCCAGGACCTCGGCCGTCTTCTCGGGCAGGCCGTGGTAGCCCTCCATGATGCCGGGGCTGCGCAGCAGGATCTCGCCGTCGTCGGCGATCCGGACCTCGGTGCCGGGCAGCGGCTTGCCGACGGTGCCGGTGCGGTACGCCTCGCCCGGGTTGACGAAGGAGGCGGCGCTGGACTCCGTCAGGCCGTAGCCCTCCAGGATGTGGATGCCCGCGCCGGAGAAGAAGTAGCCGATCTCGGGCGCCAGCGCGACGGAGCCGGAGACGGCGGCGCGCAGCCGGCCGCCGAAGGCGTCGCGGAGCTTCTTGTAGACCAGCGCGTCGGCGACCTTGTGCTTGGCCGAGAGGCCGAAGGGCACGGAGGCGGTACCGGTGCGGCGGAAGTTGTCCTGGCTGACCTTGGCGTACTCGCGGGCCACCCCGGCAGCCCACTGGAAGATCTTGTACTTCGCCGGGCCGCCCTCGCGCGCCTTGGCGGCGACGCCGTTGTAGACCTTCTCGAAGATCCGGGGCACGGCGGCCATGTACGTCGGCTGGACCACCGGCAGGTTCACGATGATCTTGTCGATACGGCCGTCGACGGCCGTGACGTGGCCGACCTCGATCTGGCCGGAGGTGAGCACCTTGCCGAAGACGTGCGCGAGCGGCAGCCAGAGGTACTGGACGTCGTCCTGGGTGACCAGGCCGGTCGCGGCGATGGCCTTCGCCATGTACGACCAGTTGTCGTGCGGGAGGCGGACGCCCTTGGGCCGGCCGGTGGTGCCCGAGGTGTAGATGAGGGTGGCGAGCTGCGTGGAGGTGATGGCCGAGACGCGCTCCTTGATGGCGTCGGCGTGCTTCTCCAGGTACGCCTTGCCACGGGCCTCCAGCTCGGCGAGGGAGAGGACCCAGTCGTCGCTCTCGACACCCGTGGCGTCGATGACGACGACGTGGTGGAGGCCGGGCAGGTCGGCGCGGGTCTCACGGGCCTTGGCCAGCTGGGCCGCGTCCTCCGCGATCAGCACCTTGGACTCGGAGTCGGCGAGGATGAACGCCGACTCCTCGGCGTTGGTCTGCGGGTAGACGGTGGTGACGGCGGCACCGGCACACATCACGCCGAGGTCGGCGAGGATCCACTCGACCCGCGTCGAGGAGGAGAGGGCGACCCGCTCCTCCGGCTGGACGCCCAGGTCCATCAGACCCGCGGCGATCGCGAAGACCCGCTCGGCGGCCTGTCCCCAACTGAGCGACTTCCAGTCGTCCGGGCCCTGGCCGTCGGCCGCCGGGACGGGGTAGCGGTAGGCCTCCGCGTCGGGAGTCCGCGCCACGCGCTCAAGGAAAAGGTTCGCCACCGAGGGCGGCCGGTTCTCGATCTGGGTCTGTGTGTCGCTCACGACGTCCTCCGGGCGGCGGCGGTGCGTTCTGGCGGTGCGTTCCATGCGTACTAACTCGCGAGTAACCTTCGAGCCGCGATCAGAGTAAGGCGCCGGGGTCCGGCGCGTAAGAGGCTGCGGGCCGCCTCTTCATACCCGGTTGATAACAGAACCAAAGACGAACGGGCCCCCGCACTGCCGGTGCGGGGACCCGTTCGACGCATCCGGTCGGACGCGGGGGACGGATGGTCCGTCGGCCGGTTCTTCCTACTTCTTCGCCTTGCCGCCGGACTCGTCGCTCGACAGCACGGCGATGAAGGCCTCCTGCGGGACCTCCACCGAGCCGACCATCTTCATCCGCTTCTTGCCTTCCTTCTGCTTCTCCAGCAGCTTCCGCTTACGGGAGATGTCACCGCCGTAGCACTTGGCGAGGACGTCCTTGCGGATGGCGCGGATGGTCTCGCGGGCGATGACCCGGGAGCCGATGGCGGCCTGGATCGGCACCTCGAAGGCCTGCCGCGGGATGAGCTCGCGCAGCTTGGCGACGAGCCGCACACCGTAGGCGTACGCGGCGTCCTTGTGGGTGATGGCGGAGAAGGCGTCGACCTTGTCGCCGTGCAGCAGGATGTCGACCTTGACCAGGCTGGAGGTCTGCTCGCCGGTGGGCTCGTAGTCGAGGGAGGCGTAACCGCGGGTCTTGGACTTCAGCTGGTCGAAGAAGTCGAAGACGATCTCGGCGAGGGGGAGGGTGTAGCGGATCTCCACCCGGTCCTCGGAGAGGTAGTCCATGCCGAGGAGAGTGCCGCGCCGGGTCTGGCACAGCTCCATGATCGCGCCGATGAACTCGCTCGGGGCGAGGATCGTGGCCCGCACGACGGGCTCGAAGACATCGTTGATCTTGCCTTCGGGGAACTCGCTCGGGTTGGTGACGACGTGCTCACTGCCGTCCTCCATCACCACGCGGTACACGACGTTCGGGGCGGTGGCGATGAGGTCGAGACCGAACTCGCGCTCCAGGCGCTCCCGGATCACGTCCAGGTGCAGCAGGCCGAGGAAGCCGACGCGGAAGCCGAAGCCGAGGGCGGCGGAGGTCTCCGGCTCGTAGACCAGCGCGGCGTCGTTGAGCTGCAGCTTGTCGAGGGCGTCGCGCAGCTCGGGGTAGTCCGAGCCGTCGAGCGGGTAGAGCCCGGAGAAGACCATCGGCTTGGGGTCCTTGTACCCGCCGAGCGGCTCGGTCGCCCCCTTGCTCAGGCTGGTGATCGTGTCACCGACCTTGGACTGCCGGACGTCCTTCACACCGGTGATCAGGTAACCGACCTCGCCGACGCCGATGCCGTCGGACGGAGTCATCTCGGGGGACGAGACGCCGATCTCGAGGAGCTCGTGGCTGGCGCCGGTCGACATCATCTTGATGCGCTCACGCTTGTTGAGCTGCCCGTCGACGACACGGACGTACGTCACGACGCCCCGGTAGGAGTCGTAGACGGAGTCGAAGATCATCGCGCGGGCGGGCGCGTCGGCGACACCGACGGGGGCCGGCACGGACGCGACGACGCGGTCGAGCAGCGCCTCGACACCGAGACCGGTCTTCGCGGAGACCTTGAGCACGTCCGCGGGGTCGCAGCCGATGAGGTTGGCGAGCTCCTCGGAGAACTTCTCCGGCTGCGCGGCGGGCAGGTCGATCTTGTTCAGTACGGGAACGATGGTGAGGTCGTTCTCCATCGCGAGGTACAGGTTCGCGAGGGTCTGCGCCTCGATGCCCTGGGCCGCGTCGACGAGCAGGATCGTGCCCTCGCAGGCCGCCAGGGACCGCGAGACCTCATAGGTGAAGTCGACGTGCCCGGGGGTGTCGATCATGTTGAGGATGTGGGTCTTCCCCTGACCCTCGCCCTCGGTGGGCGCCCAGGGAAGACGGACCGCCTGGGACTTGATCGTGATGCCGCGCTCGCGCTCGATGTCCATCCGGTCGAGATACTGGGCGCGCATCTGCCGCTGGTCGACCACACCGGTCAGCTGGAGCATCCGGTCGGCGAGTGTGGACTTGCCGTGGTCGATGTGCGCGATGATGCAGAAATTGCGGATCAACGCAGGGTCGGTACGGCTCGGCTCAGGCACGTTGGTAGGAGTCGCGGGCACGCAAGGTCTCGTCTCGGGGCGATGGTCGGTTGGATACGTAGGCTCCATCGTCCCACGAGTGGGAGCCGCCGCTCGGTTTGGGCGGAGCTTATAGGCCCTGATAACGTGGACAGCTGTGTCACGTGCGCCCTCTCAGCGATGTGTACACACCTCAGAAACAACACCGAACCTGAAAAGGCTCTTTTCGTGGCGAACATCAAGTCCCAGATCAAGCGGAACAAGACGAACGAGAAGGCGCGCCTGCGCAACAAGGCCGTCAAGTCCTCGCTCAAGACCGCGATCCGCAAGGCCCGCGAGGCCGTCGCCGCGGGTGACGTCGAGAAGGCCGTCGTGGCTTCTCGCGCCGCCTCCCGCGCGCTCGACAAGGCTGTCTCGAAGGGTGTCATCCACAAGAACGCCGCCGCCAACAAGAAGTCGGCGCTGGCCACCAAGGTTGCCGCTCTGCAGGGCTGAGCCCCTCTGATGTAACGCCGGACGGGACCCAGCGGGCCCTCTACCCCGCTCCCAACCGGCACCCCGGACTCGCGCGCGACACGCGTTCGCCACGCGTGCACGAGCCCACCAGCACACGCCGAAGGCCCCGAGCCTCCTTCCCCAGGAGCCCGGGGCCTTCGCCGTACCCGTACACCGCCGGCTGCCCGCGCCACACCCGCCGAGGCCCAGCAAGGCCTTGCCCCAAGCCCGGACCAGGCAGGCCCCGCCCGAACGCGCGGGCGAAGCCACCCGCGCCTGGCAAGGGCTCGGGCCAAGCCCGAACCAGGCAGGCCGCGCCCCAACGCGGGGGCGAAGCCACCCGCACCCGGCAGGGGTCGGGGGCGCAGCCCCGATCCGTTCAGCCCCCACCAGCCCCCGGCAGGGTTTCGGGAAGGGGCGGGGTGGGGGGAATCGCCCGAACGGAACGGACCCGCACCCGCAACGCGCCCAGTCCTAGCGCCTCATCCTCGCCGCCCGAGCCACCGCCACCACCGCCTTCTCCAGCGCGTACTCCGGGTCGTCCCCCCCGCCCTTCACACCCGCGTCCGCCTCCGCCACAGCGCGCAGCGCGAGCGACACCCCGTCCGGCGTCCAGCCCCGCATCTGCTGCCGCACACGGTCGATCTTCCACGGCGGCATCCCCAGCTCCCGCGCGAGATCCGCCGGCCGCCCACCCCGCGCCGACGACAGCTTGCCGATCGCCCGGACGCCCTGCGCGAGCGCGCTTGTGATCAGGACGGGCGGGACGCCGGTCGAGAGCGACCAGCGCAGCGCTTCGAGCGCCTCCGCCGCCCGCCCCTCCACCGCACGGTCGGCCACGTTGAACGACGACGCCTCCGCCCGCCCCGTGTAGTACCGCCCGACGACCGCCTCGTCGATCGTCCCCTCCACGTCCGCCGTCAGCTGCGACACCGCCGACGCCAGCTCCCGCAGATCGCTGCCGATCGCGTCCACCAGCGCCTGGCACGCCTCGGGCGTCGCCGACCGCCCCAGCGACCGGAACTCCTGCCGTACGAACGTCAGCCGCTCCGCCGGCTTCGTCGTCTTCGGGCAGGCCACCTCCCGCGCGCCCGCCTTCCGCGCCGCGTCCAGGAGGCCCTTCCCCTTGGCGCCGCCGGCGTGGAGCAGCACGAGCGTGATCTCCTCGACGGGCGTGTCGAGATACGCCTTGATGTCCTTGATCGTGTCCGCGGACAGGTCCTGCGCGTTCCGCACGACCAGCACCTTGCGCTCGGCGAAGAGCGACGGACTCGTCAGCTCGGCGAGCGTCCCCGGCTGGAGCTGGTCGGAGGTGAGGTCCCGTACGTCCGTGTCGGCGTCGGCGGCCCGGGCGGCCGCCACGACCTCCTGGACCGCGCGGTCGAGGAGCAGGTCCTCCTGGCCCACGGCGAGCGTGACGGGGGCGAGGAGGTCGTCGTTCGAATTCTTCCTGGTGGCCATCCCGACCAGCATCCCACGCGCCACTGACACCCATCCCCGGCATCCGCCCCCATGCCCGAGAATGACGGGGTGAGTGAACGACACGTACTGGTACTGCCCGACCGCGACGCCGCCGAGGAGGTCGCCGAGGAGCTGCCCGCCCGCTTCGCAGTCGTCGAGGAGCCCCAACTGGTCAGGGACGCGCTGGCCGGCGAGGACGACGCCGAGGACGCGCAGTGGCTGGTCGTCGTCGAGGACCCGGAGGGCCGGCTCGACTCGTCGGCCCTGGACGAGCTGGCGGCCGAGTACGAGGGCTGGCTGGAGGCCCCGTAGGCGTGGCCGCGTCCGCGCCTACGCGCGCGAGACGGTCGGCAGCTCGGCGAGCTCGATGCCGAACAGCTCCCGGTACGCGGTCCTCACCTCCTCCTCGCCTTCGAGCATCCGCTCGGTCAGCTCGCCGTGCACGTGCGTGACGAGCTTGTGGCCGCTGAGAGTGACCCGGCCCTCGTCGGTGAGCCGGGTGCAGACGAGGGAGCGGGTGAAGTGCGAGTCCGGTGAGGTGCGGTGGTACCAGGCACCCGCCGTGAAGTCGGCGAGCACCCGCGGTCGTGTCTCCAGCCGGTACTGCGGCTTGCCGTTCCGCAGCACGTCCAGGTCGCCCTCCTCGGTCTCCACGACCCGGAACGTACCGGCGGGGTCGGTCTGGTCGCCCCGCTCGTCCAGCGCCACCGGGAAGTGGCTGTGCTCACCGAACCCGACGTCCGCGAGCCACCGCCCCTCCGGCTCCGACCCCCTCTCCGTCTCCACCACCATCGCCATGTGGTCGTACGGAATCCCCAGCCGGCCGCCCTCACCGAAGACGCGTGCCTGCACGAGCGTGACGCCGAAGCCGAGTGACCGCAGCAGCGCGGCGAACGTGCCGTTGATCTCGTAGCAGAAGCCACCCCGCCTCGCCCCGACGACCTTGTCGAGCAGCGCCTTCTCCTCCAGGACGATGTCCTCGCCGAGGTGGATCGAGAGATTCTCGAAAGGAACCGCCTTCAAGTGCCGCAGATGCAGGTCGCGCAGGGCGGTCGCGTCGGCGCGGTCCGGTCGCTCGGCACCGATGCGCCGCAGGTACGCCTCGACGGACGAGTCGACGGGGACGTCCGGGCTCTGCCGGGTGTGAGTGGTCATGAACCGAGTCTGCCGCTCCGTCCCCCCGCACGCCCATGAGTCCCTGGACTTAGGCCTGTTGCCCGAGGTCCGACGACCGAGGCGGCACCCGCCCCGCCCCGGCTACCGTGCCGGTCATGACCGATCATGAACCGCCCGGCCCCAGCCCGCGCCCCCGCGCCCAGCGCAAGCGGGACGTCCTCGACCGGCTCGCGAAGGAGGAGGACATCTGGGTCGCGACCGCCTCCACCGATGGCCGGCCGTGCCTGGTGCCGCTGTGGTTCCTCTGGGACTCGGGGAGCCTTCTCTTCTGCACGAAGCGGAGCAACCCCACGGCCCGCAACCTCACGCCGAGCGGCGCGGTCCGGCTCAGCCTCGGCCACACCCGGGACGTCGTGCTGATCGAAGGCACGGCCGAACCGGTCGAGGGCGCCGACCTGCCGACGGCCTCGGCGGACGCCTTCGCGGCCAAGCTGTCCTGGGATCCGCGTGGCTCCACCGACTGGGTCTACTTCCGCGTCACCCCCGAAACGGTCAGAGCCTGGCACGAGCAGCACGAACTCGCGGGCCGCCTGCTGATGCGCGACGGCCGGTGGCTGGTCTGAGGGCCGCACGGCCCTACGGACTCGGTACGGCCATCAGGCCCGGCCCCGCCCCCGTCACCGCGACGGCGCCGTCCCGGTCCGTCCGCAGCACCTCCGCTCCCCCGGCCCGCAGCGCCTCGACCGTCGCCGGCGCGGGATGGCCGTACGGGTTGTCCCGTCCGGCCGACACCAGCGCGAGCCGCGGCCGGACCGCCCGTATCAGCCCGGGGTCCTGGTAGGCGGAGCCGTGATGGGCCACCTTGAGCACGTCCACCGGGCCGAGCGCGGGGTGGGCCCGCAACAGCCCTTGCTGGGCGGGGGGTTCGAGGTCTCCCAGGAGCAGCAGCCTCAGCCCCTCCCGGGTCCGGACGAGCAGCGTGACGCTCGCGTCGTTCGGACCGGACTCCGCCGGCGTGACCGCCCCCGGCCTCCCCACCGGCCACAACACCTGCCACTCCAACGGACCCAGTCGTCTCCGCTCCCCCGGCCACGCCCGGACGACGGGCACCCCCGCCGCCCCGGCCGCGCGGCGCACAGCCGCCGCCTGCGCCGGGGGCTCCTCGAGGCCCGTCGTCTGGATCGCCCCGACCGACCGGCCCCGCAGGACCCCCGGCAGCCCGGCGACGTGGTCCGCGTGGAAGTGCGTCAGGACGAGCAGCGGGATCCGCCGGACTCCGAGATCGTGCAGGCAGCGGTCCACCAGGTCCGGGTCGGGCCCCGCGTCCACGACGACGGCCGCGTCCCCTCCCGCCGCGAGAACGGTCGCGTCGCCCTGCCCCACCTGGCACATCGCGAACGTCCAGCCCGGTGGCGGCCAGCCACTGACCAGCCGGGTCAACGGCGGAGGGCGTACCACCGCGAGGAGGAGCAGGACGACGCAGCCCACCGCCACCCTCCGCCGGTACGGCAGCCTCCACGCCCCGAGCACCACCAGCCCGAAGAGCCCGGCGAGAAGGAGCCCGCCCCACCAGCCACCGGGCCAGCCGGCCTCCGCCCCGGGCAGCGCGGCACCCGCCCGGGCCACCCCGGCGATCCACCCGGCGGGCCAGGCGGCGACCCCCGCCACCAGCTCCGCCGCGGGGAGCCAGAGCGGGGCCAGCGCGAGCGCGGCGAACCCGAGCACCGTCGCCGGTGCCACGGCCACCTCGGCGAGCAGGTTGCTGGGAATCGCGACCAGGCTCACCCGCGCGGCGAACACCGCCACCACGGGCGCGCACACGGCCTGGGCCGCCAGGGCCGCCGCCAGCGCCTCGGCGAGCCTGCCCGGCACCCCACGCCGCCGTAGCGCGTCACTCCAGCGCGGCGCGATCGTGAGCAGCGCCCCGGTGGCCAGGACCGAGAGCAGGAAGCCGTAGCTCCGCGCCAGCCACGGGTCGTAGAGCACCAGCAGGAGCACGGCTCCGGCCAGCGCGGGAATCAGCGACCTGCGTCGGCCCGTGGCGATGGCGAGCAGCGCGACCGAGCCGCAGGCCGCCGCCCGCAGCACGCTCGGATCCGGTCGGCACACGACCACGAAGGCGAGCGTCAGGCCTCCGCCGATGAGGGCGGTGGCCCGCAACGGAAGCCCGAGCCGGGGCGCGAGCCCGCCCCGCTCCACCCGCATCGCCGCCCCCGGCCGCCCGATCAGCAGGAGCAGGACGCACGTGAGGTTCGAACCGGAGACCGCGAGCAGGTGCGTGAGGTCGGTGGCTTCGAAGGCGTCGTTGAGATCCTGGTCGATCCGGGAGGTGTCACCGACGACGAGCCCGGGCAGCAGCGCCCGCGCGTCACCGTCGAGATCCTCGGTCGCGCGGCGCAGCCCCGCCCTCAGCTCCCCGGCCGTGCGCTGGGCACTGCTCGGCGGACCGGTGATCCGAGGTGGCCCGGCTCCTTCGACGCGCAGCACCGCCGCGAACCTGTCTCCCGGCCGCATCGGAGGCGCGAGCCGTGCGGAGAGCCGCACCCGGGTCGACGGCAGCAGCCGCAGCCACTCCCGCTGGGCCTCCCCGGCCGGGACGATCACCAGGACCGGAGTCCGGGTCCGGTGCGCGGCGCCGCCCGCCGCCTCGACACGGGTGGCCCGAGCGTCGAGGACGACGGACACCGGGGCCGTCCTGTCGCCCCGGATCCGGGGCCGGGTGAGCCGCGGATCGGAGGTGACCGTGACTTCCGCTGCCACCCGTGCGTACTCCTCCGCGAGCCCGGGCACAGGCCCTCGCCGCAGGTCCGCGGCGTGCAGCCCGCCCGCCGCGGCACCCGAGGCCGCGCAGAGCAGCACCGCCGCCCCCGCGGTCCCCCGCAGCCACCACCCGGCCCCCTCCCGACCGGCGGGACGACGCCCACCACGCCCCGACCGCACGCGGACCGAAGCCATCAGGGCTGCCGCCCCCGCCAAGCAGACGAGCACCCCCGCACACACCCACCACCCGGCCACGCCGACCGCCGCCCCGGCCGCTCCCCAGGCCGCCAACGCGGGCGGAACGAGCCGGAGATCGGCGGGCCCGTCCTCCTCGGCCGGCCGTCCGGGCCACGACGTCGGGACGGACTCCTCATCCGCCACCCGGCGCGCGTTCATGGCCGCACCAGCGGCGCGAGGTCCGCGAACCTGCGCTCTCCGATGCCATTGACCTCGCGCAGCTCGGCCACCGACCGGAATCCGCCGTGCTCCGCGCGGTGGTCGACGATGTGCTGAGCCAGCACCGGTCCCACCCCGGGCAGGGTGTCGAGCTGCTCCACCGTCGCCGTGTTCAGGCTCAGCGGTGCCGCGCGCGTGCCGGCGGCCGCTCCCGCGCCTCCTCCCCCGCCGGCTCCCGGCGCGCCGCCCATCACCACCGGCGGCGTCACTCCGACCGCGACCTGTTCGCCGTCCGACAGGACGCGGGCGCGATTGAGTCCGGTCAGGTCCGTTCCCGGCCGGGCCCCTCCGGCCGCCCGCAGCGCGTCGGCGACCCGCGAACCGGCCGGCAGCGTCAGCACCCCGGGCCGCCGTACCTTGCCGCTCACGTCGACGACCACACCCGGCGGCGACGCCTCGGGCACCGGGGCCCCGTGGGTCGGAGTCACCGGATCGCCGTGGGCCGGCCCGGTCCGCGGCGGCGGCACCGCGTGCACGATCTCCGGCGCCCTGACCGCCTCGGGCCTGCCGGTCCAGAAGTGACGCCCGGCGAATCCGGCGGCCACGACGAGGATCACGGCCAGCGCGGCCAGGGTCCGCGGTTCGAGGCCGCACCGGGTCTGCACCCACAGCGGCAGGCGATCACCGAGCGCCGACCGCAGCCGCACCCACCGCCCCGAAGCCGCCCGCTCCCTCTGGGGGCCGGTCGGCTCGACCGCCTCCGCCGCTCCCCATTCCGCCAGTCGCCGAGGCGTCGCTGCCGTGCGCTCGGCAGCGGGCGCGCCGGCGGCGGAGAAGAGTGCCTCGCCCCGCCGCCGTACGGCCGCGCCGTTCGCCGCGACCGCGCGCCTGCCCCGTGCCCGTGCGGGAGGCGAGCCACGCCCCCGGATCCGTGTGCGCCTGTCCGATCCGGGAGGGCGACCGGGACCGCTGGACGCGCCTCGGACAGTCCGACGAGCGGTGGAACGTGTGGAGTTGGATACGGAGGGACGGGTTGCGAGATGTGTGCGAAGAGCCATGGACAGGACGGTAGGCACATCCGTCCGAATCCGCTGAGACCCCTCGATTTCCGTGGACAGAGGCCCAGTTGTGGAAAAACCCGTCACTCACACGAGGGATGGACGCGTCAGCGGGGCGCCACGACAACCGCGAGGAGTCCGGGCCCGGTGTGCGCCCCGATCACCGCGCCCACCTCGCTGACCTGCAACTCCTCAAGTCCCGGTACCCGTTCGCGCAGTCGCTCGGCGAGCGCGGCGGCCCGCTCGGGAGCGGAGAGGTGGTGCACGGCGACATCGACCGGTCCTGAGCCGGCCCGTTCCACCGCGATCTCCTCGAGGCGGGCGATGGCCTTCGACGCCGTCCGCACCTTCTCGCGCAGCTCGATCCGGCCTCCGTCGAGCTGGAGCAGCGGCTTGACGGCGAGGGCCGACCCGAGCAGTGCCTGCGCGGCGCCGATCCGCCCGCCTCTGCGGAGGTACTCGAGGGTGTCGACGTAGAAGAAGGCGGAGGTCCCCGCGGCCCGCTTCTCGGCGGCGGCGACGGCCTCGTCGATCGAGCCGCCGGCGTCCACGACCTCCGCCGCCGCCAGCGCGCAGAAGCCGAGGGCCATCCCCATCATGCGGGTGTCGACCACCCGGACCGGTACGGGGGCGTCCTTGGCCGCCACCACGGCGGCGTCGTACGTGCCGGACAGCTCCCCGGACAGGTGCAGCGAGACGATGCCCGTGGCGCCCGCCTCGGCCGCCGCGCGGTACGTCGCCGCGAAGACCTCGGGCCCGGGCCGCGAAGTGGTCACCGGGCGGCGCTTGTGCAGCGCCTGGGTCAGCTGACGAGCCGAGGCCTCGGTCCCCTCCTCGAGCGCCTCGTCGCCGATGACGACGGTGAGCGGGACAGCGGTGATGCCGTGCCGCTCCATCGTCTGGGGTGGAAGGTAGGCCGTGGAATCGGTGACGATCGCGACATGCCGGGACATGAGCGGGAGGTTACCCGCAGGCGCGGCCGGACGGCAGTCCGCCCCCGCGTTCCACGACGTCAGGTCGTGGTTTCGGGCCGCGCGGACTTCTCCCACGGGTAGGTGGTCGCGCGCGGGTCGGGCGCCGTGATCGCCTGCGGAGCCTGCCGGTCCGGGGTCTCCTCGTCAGCGCGGGGCCCGGCCGCCGCGTCACGGCCCGCGTCGGCGCGCTCCTCGGCCTCGCCGGGCCAGGTCTGCCCCCGCTCGGCGTCCGGCGCGGGGGCGCCGGCGGCGGGCCAGGAGAACGCGTCCGAGGCGGGGTCCTGCGCGGTCGCTCCCGACCAGTGGCGGAGCGCGCCCGCCTCCAGGTCGATCTGAGCGCTCAGCGAGCCCAGGTCGTCCTCCGCGAACTTCCGCGCCCGGTCCCTGGCGGCCCAGCGCAGCGAGTCGGCCGAGTGCGTGATCCGCTCGGTGCGCTCCCGCAGGTCCTTGAGCTGCCCGGCGACCCGCGCCTTGTCCGGCTCGCGCTCCAGTCGCTTGAGGTCCTCGTCCAGCTCGCGCCCATGGGCGCTGAGCCGCTCGAAGAGGCCGAGGGACTCCCGCAGCGAGGCGTCCTCGGCCACGCCCGCCTGCAGCGCGTCCTGCGTCGCGCGCATCGAGGTCCGCAGGGAGAGCCGCAGCTGGGCCAGCTCACCCCCGACCCCGCCCTGGCCGTAGCTCTTGGCGCGGAGCGTGGTGTCCTCGACGGTGCGCCGGGCCTGGTGGATCGTGCGGTCGACGCCGCGCTTGGCGGCCTTGACCGCCTTCACGGTCGCGTACACCCCCAGCGCCACGAAGGCGAAGAAGAGCAGCGCCATGATCACAATCGCGGCTTCCATGTCCGCCCCTCCGGCGTGGGTCGAATTCCCTCGGCTGTCGTTCTTCCACGGTAAACGGAACGGGCAGGCCAGAGGTTCCAGCGGAACCCCCAACCTGCCCGTAGGGGAAACCCCCCATGCCGCGCGGCCGGTGTCAGCTGCGCGAATCGTCCGCGGAGCCGAGCCGGACTATCCGGCGACGATGTTGACCAGCTTCGGCGCCCGCACGATGACCTTGCGGATCTGCGCGCCGCCCAGCGCCGCGACGACGTGCGCGTCGCCCAGGGCCAGCGCCTCCAGCTCCGCGTCCGTGATCGACGGGGAGACCTCCAGGCGGGCCTTGACCTTGCCCTTGATCTGCACGACGCAGGTCACGGTCTCGTCGACGACGTACGCCGGGTCGGCGACCGGGAAGTCCTGGTGGACGACCGAGGCGGTGTGGCCCAGCTTGCGCCACAGCTCCTCGGCGATGTGCGGGGCCAGCGGGGCGACCAGCAGCACCAGCCGCTCGGCGACCGAGCGGGAGACCGGGCCGCCGACCTTGGTCAGGTGGTTGTTCAGCTCGGTGACCTTGGCGATGGCGGTGTTGAAGCGCATGGCCGCCATGTCCTGCGAGACGCCGTCGATCGCCTTGTGCAGGGCGCGCAGCGTGTCCTCGTCCGGCTCGGTGTCGACGACGGTCGCCTCACCGGTCGACTCGTCGACGACGTTGCGCCACAGCCGCTGCAGCAGCCGGTACTGGCCGACCACCGCGCGCGTGTCCCACGGGCGGGAGACGTCCAGCGGGCCCATCGCCATCTCGTACAGGCGCAGGGTGTCGGCGCCGAACTCGGCGCAGATCTCGTCGGGCGTGACGGCGTTCTTCAGGGACTTGCCCATCTTGCCCAGGACGCGGCTGACCTTCTCGCCCTGGTACCAGTAGCCGCCGTCGCGCTCCTCGACCTCGGCCGCCGGCACGGCGATGCCGCGCGCGTCCCGGTAGACGAAGGCCTGGATCATGCCCTGGTTGTACAGCTTGTGGAACGGCTCGGCCGAGGAGACGTGACCCAGGTCGAACAGCACCTTGGACCAGAACCGCGCGTACAGCAGGTGCAGCACGGCATGCTCGGCACCGCCGACGTACAGGTCGACACCGCCGGTGGGCATGCCCTCGCGGGGGCCCATCCAGTACTGCTCGATCGCCGGGTCGACCAGCTGCTCGGCGTTGTGCGGGTCCAGGTAGCGCAGCTCGTACCAGCAGGAACCGGCCCAGTTGGGCATGGTGTTGGTCTCGCGGCGGTACTTCTTCGGCCCGTCGCCCAGGTCCAGGGTGACGTTGACCCAGTCCTCGTTGCGGGACAGCGGCGTCTCGGGCTGGGTGTCGGCGTCGTCCGGGTCGAACGTGCGCGGCGAGTAGTCGTCGACCTCGGGCAGCTCCAGCGGCAGCATCGACTCGGGCAGCGAGTGCGCGACGCCGTCCTCGTCGTAGACGATCGGGAAGGGCTCGCCCCAGTAGCGCTGGCGGCTGAACAGCCAGTCGCGCAGGCGGAAGTTGACGGTGCCCTCGCCGATGCCGCGGTCGGCCAGCCAGGCGGTGATCTTCGCCTTGGCCTCGACGACGCCCAGGCCGTCCAGGGAGATCTCGTCGTTCGCGGAGTTGACCAGCTTCGCCTCGTAGGAGGCGAAGGCGTCGTCCCAGGCGGCCGGGTCGGTGCCGCGGTCGTCGCTCGGCTCGACGACGCAGCGCATCGGCAGCTCGAAGGCGCGGGCGAAGGCGAAGTCGCGGGTGTCGTGGGCGGGGACGGCCATGATCGCGCCGGTGCCGTAGCCCATCAGGACGTAGTCGGCGATGAAGACCGGGACATGCTCGCCGCTGACCGGGTTCGTCGCGTACGCGCCGGTGAAGACGCCGGTCTTGTCCTTGGCCTCGGCCTGCCGCTCGACGTCGGACTTGGTGGCGGCCTGCTTGCGGTAGGCGGCGACGGCGTCGGCCGGCGTGGCGTGCCCGCCCGTCCACACGTCGTGCGTACCGGCCGGCCACGCGTCCGGGACGATCTTCTCGACCAGGTCGTGCTCGGGGGCCAGGACCATGTAGGTGGCACCGAACAGGGTGTCCTGACGGGTGGTGAAGACGGTGATGGCACCGGCCTCGCCGACCTGGAAGTCGACGCGGGCTCCCTCGGAGCGGCCGATCCAGTTGCGCTGCTGCAGCTTGATGGCCTCGGGCCAGTCCAGCGCGTCCAGGTCGTCCAGCAGGCGGTCCGCGTAGGCGGTGATGCGCATGTTCCACTGGCGCAGCCTGGCCTTGAAGACGGGGAAGTTGCCGCGCTCGGAGCGGCCGTCGGCGGTGACCTCCTCGTTGGCCAGGACGGTGCCCAGGCCGGGGCACCAGTTGACCGGCGCGTCGGAGGCGTAGGCCAGGCGGTACTCGCCCAGGACGTCGGCGCGCTCGGACGCGTTCAGCTCGCTCCACGCGCGCGTGGAGCCGGGGACGTCACGGGTGCCGTTCTCGAACTGCTCTACCAGCTCGGCGATCGGGCGGGCCTTCTTGGCCTCGTCGTCGTACCAGGAGTTGAAGATCTGCAGGAAGATCCACTGGGTCCACTTGTAGTACTCCGGGTCGATCGTCGCGAACGACCGGCGCTTGTCGTGGCCCAGGCCCAGCCGGCGCAGCTGGACCTTCATGTTCTCCATGTTGGCCTCGGTGGACACGCGCGGGTGCGTGCCCGTCTGCACGGCGTACTGCTCGGCCGGCAGGCCGAAGGCGTCGAAGCCCAGGGTGTGCAGCACGTTGTGGCCGGTCATGCGCTGGTGACGGGCGAAGACGTCGGTGGCGATGTAGCCCAGCGGGTGACCGACGTGCAGGCCCGCGCCCGAGGGGTACGGGAACATGTCCATGATGAACTTCTTGGGGCGGGCCGCGACGGCGGCGTCGCCCGCCAGGTCACCCGTCGGGTTCGGCGCCTCGTAGGTTCCCTCGGCGTCCCAGAAGTCCTGCCAGCGTGCCTCGATGTCGGCGGCCATGGCCGCCGTATAACGATGCGGGGCCGCCGTCTCGGCAGCCGAATTCATCTCGCTCATGATCCTTGAAGCTCCATCGATCGTCTCTGCCCACTGCCCGCGAACTGCACTGCCACGAAATGAAAAATCCCCTCGCACAGGAGGGGACGCCGCGCCGATTCCGACCGGATCTTTCATCCGTCGGGACTGATCAGCGCGGCTCGCTAAGCAGAAGGCGTACGGCACGCATGGCGTCAGGGTACCGCAGGGCCCGCACGGGCCGCACCGACGTTCCGCCCGGCGGTCACCCACGGCCGAGGCCGCCCGAGGCGCCCGGGTTACTCCGCGTATCGACCCTATCCGGGGCAACCCCAGAGTCAGTTCTCGGCCCTGTGCGGTGTAAACGAGCAAACCACCTACCGCTCGGTATGGAGCGACTTAGCATGCGGCAACGGGACCGCTTATCCGCACCATTCGGAGTCGCACCCATGAACCCTCATCGCAAGATCCGCTCGTCCCCCGTTCCGCGAACCGGTGTGAGTCGGCCGGTTCAGGGCGGGATTTCGGTCGCGGGGCTGGTGACCATTCCCCTGCTCGTCCTCGGCGGCAGTGACGGATTCCGGGCCGCCCTCGACTTCACCAGCGGTGTGCTGTCGCTGGTCTCCCTCACGGCGTCGGTCGCCTGGGGGCTGATCGCGACCGACCGGCTGCTGCTCTCCGCCCGGCACCGGCTGCTCGCCCAGGGGATCCACCGCGCCACCGCGGTCGCCGCGCTCGGCTTCCTGCTGCTGCACGGCACCGTGAAGGTCGCCCTCGGCCGGGTCGAACCGCTCGGCGCGCTGCTCCCCTTCGGGCTCGGTGTCACCGGGAGCTCGGCGCTCATCGGCTTCGGCTCGCTCGCCGGGCTCCTCATGGTCGTCACGGCCGCGACCGGGGCGCTGCGCAGCACCCTGGCGGGCCGGAGCCGGTTCGCCGCCCGCTGGCGCCCGCTGCACATGCTGGCGTACCCGGCCTGGTGCTTCGCCCTGGTCCACGGGCTGTACGCGGGCCGGCCCGCCGCCACGTGGGTCCTGGTCATGTACTGCCTGGCGCTGACCTCGGTCGCGGCGGCCGTCTCGCTCCGGTTGCTGCCCGCCCCCGCGCAGCGCGCGCTCGCGGACCGGTTCGCCGCCCTCCTGGCGTCCCTGGAGGGCCGCACCGGACGCACCGGATGCATCAGCCGCACCCGGCCTCCCGAGGAGGACCCCGCGGCCGGGACCGCCGAGAACGCCAGGAACGCCGAAAGCGCCGAGAACCCGGCAAGCACGTCCACCGCGCCCGTCCCCGACGAACCCGCCACGCTGTCCGCCGAGTGGCTCGACCGCCCCGCTCCCGGTGTCCCCGCCGGATTCTCGGCCGCCTACCGCGCGGTGTCCCGCGCCATCGGCGACGCCCGCCCCGAACCCGCCCCGGACACCCCGGAGCCCGTCCCTTACGTGCCGGAGCCCGCCCCTTACGCCGCCTCGGAGCGCCCCCCGTACCGCTCCGAGCCCGTCCCGTACGCCGCCACGAGCGATCTCGGCGGCCCTGCCCCGCTCGCCGAGCGCGTGCCCCTGACCGAGGAGATACCCGTCGTCCCCGACCCGCCCCGCCGCCCCGGCTACTGGCCCGCTCCCTCGCCCCCGATGCCGACCTACGCGGCCCCGGCCCAGATGCCGACGTACGCGGCGCCGCCGCCGGCGCCGCCCTACGCCACCCCGCCGCCGGCGGGTGAGCCCTGGACCGCGCCCTCTGGAGACCGCCCGTGAACGCACCGCTCCCCGACGTCCCCGAGGTACGGGTGGTCGGCCTGCCCCAGCTCACCCAGGGGTTCGACCTGGTCGAACGGCTCGGTCTCGACATGCACCTGAAGGTGCACGGGCCACTCGACCCCATGGGCGGCGAGCAGCTGGCCCGGCTCGCGGACGAGATGTCCCTGCACGGGCGCGGTGGCGCCGGTTTTCCCTTCGGCCGCAAGCTCAGGGCGGTCGGTCAGGCGGCGATCCGCCGCGGGGTGCGGCCGGTGGTCGTGGTCAACGGCAGCGAGGGCGAGCCCGCCTGCCGCAAGGACACCGTGCTGCTGAACCGCGCCCCACACCTGATCCTGGACGGCGCGCTGCTTGCGGCGGAGGCCCTCGGCGCCCGGACGCTGATCGTGGCCGTCACCCGTAACTCCACGGAGATATCCGTCCGGGCGGCGCTCTCCGAGCGCGGCCTGTCCGACCGGCGTGGACAGGGTCTACGCGCGCGTGTCGTCCGTACTCCCGAGCGGATGGTCTCCGGGGAGGCCTCCGCGGTGATCCGCGCGGCGGGCGGCGGCCCCGCCCTGCCTCCCGGCCGCAGGGAGCGCGCGGCCGAGTCGGGGGTGGGCGGCGCGCCGACCCTGCTGTCGAACGCCGAGACCTTCGCCCAGCTGGCCGTGGCGGCCCGGATCGGACCGCGCCGCTACCGCCACACCGGCCTGGACGCGGAACCCGGCACGGTCATGCTGACCCTGTCCGGCGCGGTCGCGCGCCCCATGGTCGTCGAGGTGCCCACCGGGGTCCCGCTGCGGTACGTGCTCCAGCTGGCGGGGGCCCCGCCGCTGCCCCAGGGCGTCCTCACGGGCGGCTACCACGGCAGCTGGATCGACTCGGTCGCGGTCGACGACGCGGTCGTCTCGCGGGCGTCCCTGGCCGCCGTCGGCGGCGCGCTGGGAGCCGGGGCGATCCTGCCGATCGGGCCCGAGACCTGCCCGCTCGGGGAGTCGCTGCGGGTGGCGAACTGGCTTGCGGCGGAGACGGCCGGTCAGTGCGGGCCGTGCCGGCTCGGCCTCCCCGCGGCGGCCGGCGGCCTGTCCGACGTCCTGAACGGGGGCGGCCCCGCCGCGCTGGCGGCGCTGCGGGAGGTCACCCAGGCGGTCAAGGGCAGGGGCGCGTGCAAGCACCCGGACGGTTCGGCCCGTTTCCTCGCGTCGACGGTGTCGGCGTTCACGGACGATCTTGCCGCGCATGTCCTCGGCGGTGGCTGCGGCCGCCCGACCCTCGGCGTGCTGCCGCTGCCCGGGCCCGGTCACCAGGAGTGGGAGGAGTCGATTCCGAGCGGCGAGAAGCTGGCCGTGGACTGGACGCTCTGCCAGGGGCACGGGCTGTGCGCGGACATCGTGCCGGAGCTGATCCGGCTGGGCCCCGACGGTTTTCCGGCGCTCGCCGACGCCTCCGTGCCCACCCATCTGCGCGGCCGGGCCCAGCGGGCCGTACGCCGCTGTCCCGCGCTGGCGCTGCGGGTCGAGGCCACGTCCCCCGAGCGGCCGGCGCTGCCGCCCGGCGGCGGACCCAAGGCACTGGGCAGCGGCAGGGGTTGACCCTGGTCGGCCCCGGCGACGGGGCCGACGGCACACGAAGAAGCGGACCATCCGATCCGGATGGTCCGCTTCTTTTCCTTCTTGTGGAGCTAAGGAGAATTGAACTCCTGACCTCCTGCATGCCATGCAGGCGCTCTACCAACTGAGCTATAGCCCCTTGCTGTCCGCCCCGTTCCGGGTTTCCCCCGCGGCGACAGACAGAACATTAACCGGCCTCCCGGGGGATCACCAAATCGTTTCCCTGGGCGTTCGAACCCGGCGGGTAGGGTCGCCCTCTGTGACCGCGTCCGTGATCTCCCGAACCCGCGCCCGTCAGTGGCCCCTCGCCACCGCTGTGGCGGTCTGCCTCCTGTCGTTCGCCGCCTTCTGGGTGGCGCAGCGGCTGGCCCACGTGAACATGCTCGACGTGATGGTCTACCGGGCCGAGGGAGAGACGGTCCGGGCCGGCGGTGACCTCTACGCGATGCGCGCGACCTCGGCGAATCTCGCCATGACGTACCCGCCCTTCGCGGGGCTGTTGTTCGTGCCGCTGACGTTCGTCGACGTCCCGCTGATGCGGACGCTGGCCACGGCCGGGAACCTGCTGCTCGTCCTGGCGCTGGTCCAGCTCTCGCTGCGGCTCGTGCGGCCGTCCCTCTCCGGCGAGCGGCTCTGGCGCGCCGCGCTCCTGGTGGCGGCGGTCGTCGTCTGGTGCGAGCCGGTGTGGACGACGCTGCGGTACGGCCAGATCAACCTGCTCATCGCGGTGGCCGTGCTGTGGGACTTCACACGCCGGGAGGGCAGCCGCTGGGCGGGCGTGGGCATCGGCCTCGCGACTGCGGTGAAGCTCACACCGGGACTCTTCGTCGTCCTCGTGCTCGCGGCCGGGCTGCTCCAGTGGCGCCGCGAGCGGCGCTGGAACGCCTGGCTGCGGATGGCCGCCACCGCGACGGCGGTGTTCCTCGGGACGACCCTCGCGAGCGCGCTGGCCCTGCCCTACGACTCCAAGCGCTTCTGGACCCACACGCTCTTCGAGACCGGCCGGGTCGGCTTCGCCGAGGAGACCGCCAACCAGTCGCTGCGCGGCGTACTGGCCCGACTGATGCACACCGACGATCCCGGTCTGCTGTGGGCGGTCGTCGCGGCCGCCCTCGGAGGCGCGGCGATGGTGCTGGCGGTGCGGGCCGCGCTGCGCGGGGACAAGGCCCTGGCCGTGATCGTCTGCGCGGTCACGGCGCTCATGATCAGCCCGATCTCGTGGTCCCACCACTGGGTGTGGTGCGTGCCGCTGCTGGTGCTGCTGGTCGACCGTCGTGAGCGGATACGGCCGGCCTGGACGGTCTGGGCGGTGCCGCTGGTCTTCGCCTCGTTCGCGCTCTGGTGGGTGCCGCACGACCCGGGCCGCCCCGAACTCGACCAGAACGCCGGTCAGATGCTGCTCTCGGCGGTCTATCCGCTGACCGCGACGGCGCTGTTCGTGGGGTACGCGCTCACGCGCCGGGCCACGGACGGGAATCAGGCCGTGGCGAAGGAGTAGAACCGCTTGAGGGTGCAGTGTTCGTCGAGGAGCCGGCCGTAGATCGGCTCCCCTTCGAGTTCACGGTAGGTCTCGATGGGGTCGCCTTTTATGATCAGCGCCCGCGCGCACTCCTCGCACCAGTACTGGTACTCGACATTCACCGGGTCCATGTCCCGGACGATGGGCGTACCACTGCCGCACCAGTCGCATTTCCGCCTGTGTGCACCCATCACTCAGCTCCAGCTGTGGCCGCAGGACGTGCACACATAGGACACTCCGCCGTAGTCACCGAGCATTGGGGCCACCTGGGCGGAACCGCACGAGGGGCAGTCGATCAGAGCCTCGGAGCGTTCCGCGGACTCGACGGGCTCGGTGACGGCATGGGCCTCGGCATCCTCGACACCGCTCACGGCCAACGCGCACTCCCTCCGCCCGGACCCTCGTTCCCCTCCGGCCGTCCGATTCTGCCATGGCCCCGCAAGGGGGTCAGCGGGCTCGTCGCACGAGGGCGGTCGACGCGCCCAAGATCGACGCGGCCGCAAGGGCGAGGGCGCACGCCCACAGCGCCTCCGCGGAGTCATACGCCCCTGGCGTGTGCAGCCGTCCCAGGAAGACCGTACCGAAGGCCGCCACACCGATCAGCTGACCGAGTTGTGTGACGGTGGCGAGGAGTCCGCCGGCGTCGGCGGCGTCCTCGGGCCTGACGGCCGCCAGCGCGCCGGTCAGGGCCGGGCTGAAGGCGAGTGCGAGCCCTCCTCCCATGGCGACGAAGGCCGGGTAGAGGGCCCAGCCGCCGGTGCCGCCGCCCCGGAGGAGGGCGCCCATGGCCAGGGCGGCGGCCGCGGCGGTGAGGAACCCGGCGGGGACGAGGACGCGCTGCGCGCGGGCGGGCAGGCGGCGCCAGGTGAGGCCGAACACACCGAAGACGACGGCGGCCGGCGCGAAGGTGAGACCCGCGCGCAGGGCGCTGTACCCGAGCCCTCCTTGCAGGTGCAGGGTCAGAGTGAACAGGAAGCCCGCGTTGACGGCCATCGCCACGGCGATCCGGAACGCGGCCCGTCCGATGCCGGGGATCCGCAGGACGCGTGGGGCGATGAGCGGCGCGCCGCCCCTGCGGGCGAGCCGCGACTCGTACCCGCCGAGGACCACGGCCAGGGCCGCGGCGGCCGCGAGCGAGAGCCAGGCCCACAGGGGCCAGTCCTGCTCCTGTCCGAGGACCAGCGGGACGGTCAGGAGTGAGACGACCGCCGCGAGGAGGACGAGGCCCGGCAGGTCGAGGGGGCGGGAGCGTGCGGGTTCGGTGTGCGCGTCGCGCGGCAGGACGCGCGCGCCGAGCGCCAGCAGGGCCACGCCGATCGGCACGTTCACGAGGAACACCGGCCGCCACCCGCTGCCGAGGAGATCCGCGCTGACGAGGACACCGCCGACGACCTGGCCTGCGGCGGCGCCGGTGGCGAGCACCGCCGCGTACGCCCCGAGGGCACGGACCCGGTCCTCGCCCGTGAACGCGCGCTGGATGAGGCTGAGCACCTGCGGGATCATCAGGGCCGCCCCGGCGCCCTGGACGATCCGGAACGCGATCAACTGGCCCGTGTCGGCCGCCAGTCCGCAGGCGAGCGAGGCGGCGGTGAAGACGGCGAGCCCGCCGAGGTACGCCCGGCGGTGGCCGAAACGGTCACCGAGCCGCGCGCCCGTGACCAGCAGGACCGCGTAGGCGATGGTGTATCCGGCGACGACCAGCTGAAGTCCTGCCCCGGAGGTGCCCAGTTCGGCACGGATCGTGGGGGCGGCGACATTGACGATGAAGACGTCGAGCAGCGCCATGAACTGCGCGGCGAGCACCACCGCGAGCAGCAGCGTCCGCCGATTGTCGGTGCCACCGTCTTTACTGAGTACGGGATGTGTCGGGGTCGTCGTCATGGCAGCCAGCGTGACGAGGGTCCGATACGGGTAACGAGAGCCCGCCGATGCTGGTACTGACACCACCTGGCAACGGCGGTACGCGGACTCGACCATGGGGGGTGTGACGATCTTGGCAGCACCGGCACAGCCGCGCCGCAGACACGAACTGGCCGCGTTCCTGCGCGGCCGCCGGGCCCGGGTGACTCCGGAGGACGTGGGGATGCCACCGGGCCTGCGCCGCCGCACGCCAGGGCTGCGCCGCGAGGAGGTCGCCCAGCTCTCCGGCGTCGGCGTCACCTGGTACACCTGGCTGGAACAGGGCCGTCCGATCAACGCCTCCGCCCAGGTGCTCGACGCGGTGGCCCGTGTCCTCCGGCTCGACCGGCCCGAGCGCGAGCATCTGTACCACCTGGCGGAGGTGCCGTTCGCGCCGGACCACGCCACCGAGGACGTGGACGCGGTCAGCCCGGAGATCCAGGGCATCCTGGACGCCCTGGTCCCGCATCCGGCGGTCGTCTACAACAGCCGGTACGACGTGCTGGCGACCAACTCGACGTACCGGCTGCTCTTCGCCGCGCCGGAGACCACCCCGGCCGACGTACGCAATGTCCTGTGGACGCTCTTCACGGTCGAGGACCACCGCTGTCCGCTCGTCGACAGGGGGCGCGAGCTTCCGCTGATGGTGGCCCAGATGCGCGGCGCGTACGGCCGGCATGTCGGTGAGCCCGCCTGGGAGGGGTTCGTCCGCAGGCTCGCGGCGGCGAGCCCGGAGTTCGCCCGGCTCTGGCGCAGCGGCGACGTGGTCCCGCCCGGGAGCCACGTCAAGACCTTCCGTCACGACGCCGTGGGAGAGCTGCGGATGACCTCGGTGTCGCTCTCGATCAACGGGATGCCGGAGTGCCGGATCGTCGCCTACACCCCCAACGACGAGGAGAGCAGACGGGCGATCGAGACACTCCGCGCCGTGGGGGTGGACACCTGGACATGAGCGGCCGGGGAAGGGGAAACGACGAATCCCGCCCCCTGGTGGGGACGGGATTCGGTGACTGTGGAGCTAAGGAGAATTGAACTCCTGACCTCCTGCATGCCATGCAGGCGCTCTACCAACTGAGCTATAGCCCCTCGTGTTCTTCGCGCTCCGCGCTGCGAACAAGAAGAACTTTAGCCTGTGACCTGCCGGAAAGTGAAATCCGGGTCGGAGGGCCGCTCAGTCGTCGTCGCCGAGCACCGGTTCGGGCAGGGTGCCGGCGTTGTGCTCCAGGAGCCGCCAGCCCCGGGCGCCCTCGCCGAGGACGGACCAGCAGCAGTTGGAGAGCCCACCGAGGCTCTCCCAGTGCCGCGCCTCCAGGCCGAGGAGCCGGCCGATGGTGGTGCGGATGGTGCCGCCGTGGCTCACGACGACGAGGGTGCCGTCCTCGGGCAGCTTGTCGGCGTACTCGAGCACGAGCGGGGCGGCCCGGTCGGCGACCTCGGTCTCCAGCTCGCCGCCGCCCCTGCGCACGGGCTCGCCGCGCTTCCAGGCGGCGTACTGCTCGCCGTAGCGCGCGACGATCTCGTCGTGGGTCAGCCCCTGCCACTCCCCCGCGTACGTCTCGCGCAGGGCGGAGTCGTGCGTGACGAGGTGGCCGGTGATCGCGGACAGCTCGGCGGCGGTGGCCGCGGCCCGCTTCAGGTCGGAGGCGATGATCGCGTCCGGCTTCAGCGAGGCGAGCAGCCGGGCGGCCCGGCGCGCCTGGGCGAGGCCGGTCTCGGTCAGCTCGATGTCCGTGGATCCCTGGAACCTGCGCTCCAGGTTCCACGAGGTCTGACCGTGCCGCCACAGGACGATGCGGCGGCCGCTGCCGCCCTTGGTGGTGCTCAGCTCAGCTCACCGTCCGTCTCCTCGCCGACGCCGGTCAGCGCGGCGTGCTCGGCGGCCTTGCCGCGGGTCTTCAGGGCGTCCTCGGGCAGCGGCAGCTCGGGGCAGTCCTTCCACAGCCGCTCCAGGGCGTAGAAGATCCGCTCCTCGCTGTGCTGGACGTGGACGACGATGTCCACGTAGTCCAGCAGGATCCAGCGGGCGTCGCGGTCGCCCTCGCGGCGGACCGGCTTGGCGCCGAGGTCCTTGTTGAGCCGCTCCTCGATCTCGTCGACGATCGACTTGACCTGGCGGTCGTTGGGCGCGGAGGCGAGCAGGAAGGCGTCGGTGATCGACAGCACATCGCTGACGTCGTACGCGATGATGTCGTGCGCGAGCCGGTCGGCCGCCGCCTGGGCGGCGGCGTTGACGAGCTCGATGGAGCGATCCGTGGCGGTCACAAGCAGGCTTTCGTCGGCGGTCAGAGACACATCAAGGGTCTCACGTACCGCCGACCGCACCGCAAACGATTACGAACGGGTCACTTCTTGCTCCCGGGGATCTTGTAATCCTGGCCCAGGACCACCGTGACATCGGCGTTTCCGGCGGGCTTGCCCTTCTTCACCGCGCCGTCCGGAAGGCCGAGCGTCTTGGCGACCTCGCCGGCGGTCGCCTTCTGAGCGTCGTCGGCGTACAGGACCTGGGACGTCTCCTGGGTGTCCGCGTCGGCGCCGCCCACGAAGGCGAAGCCTCCGTTGACCAGGACGACCCTGGCGGCCTCGGTGGCGTCCTTGCCGGTGGCGTCCTTGACCGAGACCCGGACCGCCGCGCCCTGCTCGGGAGCGCTGACCTTGCCGCCGAGGATGTCCTTGACCACGCTGTCGGCCGCGGCCTCGGTGAGCGAGCCGTCCTGCTCCACCGGGAGCACGGCCGTCTTGTAGTCGCCGCCCTTGGCGTGCTTGGCAAGACCGGCGAGCGAGGCGCCGAGGTCCTTCTCCGGCAGGGACGGGTCGAGGATCATGACCAGCGTCGCGATGGTGTCCGCGTTGGCCTTGGGGTCGTCGGACATCTTCCGCAGCACGCCGTAGAGGACCTGGCCGAAGCGCTGGAGCTGCTTGGCCTCGGCCTCGCCGGGCGCTCGGTAGGTGGCGTAGGCGACGGCGGCGCGGCCGTTCAGCGTCTGGTTCTCGCCCTTGGTGACGAGCGGGTCCTCGCCCTTCTTGTCACTGGGCACGGTGACGTCGGTGGTGAGGTCGATGTTGCTGACCAGCTCGACCAGGTTCTCCAGGAACGGGGAGTCCAGGCGCCAGGTGCCGGTGATCTTCGTTCCGAGGAGGTTGCCGACCGCCTCCCGCGTGCCGCTGGAGCCATCGTCCTCGACGGACTTGGCGAGCGTGGTCGCGGCGCCCTCGGAGTTGGACACGGACAGGCTGTTGGGGAGCAGGACGGTGGTGCCCTGCTGGGTCGTGGTGTTGTCGACGAGGAGGGCCGTGGAGGTGGTGCCGCTCTTGATGTCGTGCAGGTGCACGACGATCGTGTCGCGCTTCTGCGGCCCGGTCGCGGTGTTCTGCTTCTGCTCCTCGCCGGACATGCCGGGGAGCTTGCCCGCGGACCAGAGGTAGCCGACCCCGCCGACGGCGGCGAGGGCCAGGACCACGATGAGGGCGACGACCTTGTTGCGGCCGCGCCGCCTGGCCTCCTCGCGCCGCTCGGAGCGGCTCTCGGTGAACTTGAGCCAGTCGATGACGTCTTCGGAGTCCTCGTCGGGCTCCTCGATGAACGAGAACTGCTCGGTGCGGTAGTCGCGGTCGCCACCGCTCTCCGGAGCGGGGCGCTGACCGGGCACTCCGGGCGGCGCGGCCACCGGCGCGGAGGCGGGTGGGGCGGCGGGGGCCGTGTCGGCCTGGACGGCCCACTGCCGGCCGGTGTCGTACGAGGAGTGGCCGTAGCCCTGCTGCGGCTGCTGCTGCCCGTACGGGTCGTACTGCGGCTGCTGGGGAGGCTGAGGCTGCTGGGGCTGGACGGGCTGCCCGTAGGCGTCGTAGCCATAGCCCTGCTGCTGTCCCTGGTGCTGCGCCTGCTGTCCCTGGTGCTGGACATGCTGCTGCTGGGCATACGGGTCGTACGGCTGCTGCGCCTGCGCCGGCACCTGCTGGTACACCGGTTGCCCGTACTCGTCGTAGCCGATGATCTGCGGCTGCGGGTAGTACGGGTCGTACGGGTTCTGGTCGTTCACCGGTGCCCCTCTCCGAGGCTCACTCGCCGCGGTACAACTGGCGCTTGTCGATGTAGCGAACCACACCGTCCGGCACCAAATACCAGACCGGATCGCCCTTGGCGACCCTCGCCCGGCAGTCGGTGGAGGAGATGGCGAGTGCGGGAACCTCGACGAGCGAGACGCCCCCCTTGGGCAGGCCGTCGTCCGTGAGGTCGTGGCCCGGCCGGGTGACGCCGATGAAGTGGGCGAGCGAGAACAGCTCCTCCGCGTCGCGCCACGTGAGGATCTGGGAGAGCGCGTCGGCACCCGTGATGAAGAAGAGGTCCGCGTCGCTGTTGAGGGAGCGCAGGTCCCGCAGGGTGTCGATGGTGTACGTGGGCCCGCCCCGGTCGATCTCGATACGGCTGACCGAGAACTGCGGGTTGGACGCCGTCGCGATGACCGTCATCAGATAGCGGTCCTCGGCCGCCGACACGGCCTTGTGGCTCTTCTGCCACGGCTGCCCGGTCGGCACGAACACCACCTCGTCCAGGTGGAACAGGGCGGCCACCTCACTGGCGGCCACCAGGTGTCCGTGGTGGATCGGGTCGAACGTTCCGCCCATCACGCCGAGTCGGCGCTTGCCGCGGCCGCCAGTAGGCACTTCCTGCTCTCCCATGCGTGCAGAGCCTACTGGCACGGCAGCGGGCGCCTTCGGTCCGGTCTCCGGCTCAGCGGTCGCGGTTGAAGCGGGTGGTGATCCACAGCAGCAGGAGCAGCGCGCCCAGCGCGCCGAAACCGGTGAGGTAGGGGTTGAGGCTGTCGTGGTTGCCACCGTGCTCGGCGCCCTCGGCGAGCATGACCAGGTTCGCGGCGGTGCTGTGGAGGCTCATCTTCGGCAGGACCTATCGATCGGGGATGGGAGCGGAGACTTCGCGCACATCGTATGCGGGCCGTCCGGGCACGCTCACGCCGACTCAGTCGTTGACCGGGCTGTCGTACCCCGCCGTCGCCCCCGTGCCGGAGTTATCCACAGGCTCGGGCGCTCCGGGACCCCAGCACCTAGGCTGGGACGCGTCAGGGGGACGAGCAAGGTCTCGTACGAACAGGGGGCATCCAATGACCGAGAAGTCCGACAACGGCCGGGAGAACGTGCCGAGCAGGCAGCGCAGGCGCTTCCCCGGTATCTCCTCACGCGCCTACGAGCACCCGGCGGACCGTTCGGCGCTCGTGGCGCTGCGCAAGCTCACCGGCTTCGACACGGTCTTCAAGGCGCTGAGCGGGCTGCTGCCCGAGCGGAGCCTGCGACTGCTCTTCCTCTCCGACTCCGTGCGGGTGAGCGAGGCCCAGTTCTCCCACCTCAACGACATGCTGAGGGACGCCTGTTACATCCTGGACCTGGAGAAGGTCCCGCCGATGTACGTCACGCAGGACCCGAAGCCGAACGCGATGTGCATCGGCCTGGACGAGCCGATCATCGTGGTCACCACCGGCCTCGTGGAGCTGCTCGACGAGGAGGAGATGCGCGCGGTCGTCGGCCACGAGGTGGGCCACGCCCTCTCCGGTCACTCCGTGTACCGCACGATCCTGCTGTTCCTCACCAGCCTGGCGGTCAAGGTCGCCTGGATCCCGCTCGGGAACGTGGCGATCATGGCGATCGTGACCGCGCTGCGGGAGTGGTTCCGCAAGTCCGAGCTGTCGGCGGACCGGGCGGGTCTGCTGGTGGGCCAGGATCTGCAGGCCTCGATGCGCGGTCTGATGAAGATCGCCGGTGGCAACCATCTGCACGAGATGAACGTGGACGCGTTCCTCGCCCAGGCCGACGAGTACGAGAAGGGCGGCGACCTGCGCGACTCCGTCCTGAAGATCCTCAACGTGCTCCCGCGCACGCACCCCTTCACGACCGTCCGGGCGGCCGAGCTGAAGAAGTGGTCCGAGACCCGGGACTACCAGCGGATCATGGACGGCCACTACCCGCGGCGCGAGGAGGACAAGGACACCTCGGTGACCGACTCCTTCCGGGAATCCGCCGGGCACTACGCCGAATCGGTGCGCACCAGCAAGGACCCGCTGATGAAGCTGGTCGGCGACATCGCGGGCGGCGCGGGCGACCTGGCGGGCGACCTCGGCGGGAAGCTGCGCAGCAGGTTCGGCGGCGGCACGGCGGCGCGCGGCGACGGCGGCACGGCCGGTGGCGAGAAGGGCGACGCCGGCGGCGAGGCCGGCGAGAGCGGCAGAGGCGGCGGCGCTCCGAGCGAGGGCTGAGCGTCAGAGCGAGGGCTGAGCGCTCGGGGCGAGGGTCCCGCAGAGCGCGGAGACGACGGGCCGGCCCGTTGCGTACGGGTCGGTGACGGCCGGGCCGCCCGCGTCGGAGGCGCGTTCGCCCGCGAGCAGCGGGTGGAGGGCTCCGCCGGCGTCGGGTCCGCAGGCCTGCGGACCCGCCTGGACGGTGCTGGCCAGCAGCTCGGCGCGGTGCATCCGCAGGTCCTCGCGGTCGAAGCGGAAGTGGACCGCGCGGTGGACGGTGAAGAGGGAGGCCGCGGCCACGGGACCGGCACCGGCGGTCGCCGGGCGCAGCGCGTAGGTGAAGGTGTGGTCCGCCGTGACCTCCAGCATGTCGGCGGACGTCTCCGCGAAGCGGAGGGTGCCCTGGACGCGGACGGACGGGTCGGCGAGGGCGACCTCCGCCGGGTCGAACCGCACCAGCCAGCCGGCCTCCGCGTGCCGCCCGTCGTCGGTCGAGGACTCGACGCTCTGGTCGAACTGCGCGAGCTGGTCGGGGTCGAGCAGCAGGCGGGCGGGGCGGACCGTCACCCCCGCCAGCACGTCGGGCTCCAGGGAGGAGGCCACGAGGTAGTCCTTGGCGATGGACAGGGCCGTCACCACCTGGCCCTCCGAGAAGTGGGTCGTGCGACCGGTGACCGGGAGGTTGATGCCGGCGGCGCCCGTGCGGTACTCGGCGGCGGGGCTGTTGGCGAAGAGCTGGGCGGCCTGCCCGCCCGGGACCGGCCCCTGCGGGGCGAGCGGGACCACAGTGGTCCGCAGCGGTTCGGCCCGCTGGTCGACGGGCGGCTGGTAGGGGTTGCGGACGCCGAGATAGATGGCCGTACCGAAGGCGAGGAGGACCAGGAGCACCAGCATGATCGCCGGGCGGGAGCCGGTTCTGGGTTCCCAGGAGGGGCGGGAGCGGACGGCCTGGGAGTGCTCGCCCATGCGCTCTTCCGCCGAGAACTCCTGGAGCCGGGCAGCTTTGACGAACGACTCGTCGAAGACGACGGATCGGTACTCGTCCTCACCACCGCCGGGGTCGGGAACCGGCCCCTCAGGCGGGTCGCCACGCCCTGCCATACCTTCAGAGTAGGTCGGACGGCGCTCCGGTAAACGCCCAGGTACACGACAAGTTCCGAAGATTTCGGACGTGCGGCGCGAAAGGTCCGGCCGGGTGTCCGCGTGTGCTCAGGGAGTACGCGGAACGGCGGGTACCGGGGGCGCGGAGTATTCGGCGGAGGCCGAGGGCGCGGTGACGGCCGGGGGGTTCCCGCGCGGCTTGTCGATGCCGGTGGTGGCGGGGGCCGGGACCTGGTCCTGGCGGTTGGCGGAGGCGCCCCGGTAGACGGCGGTGAAGGCGAGGGCGACCATGCCGACGCCCATCACCAGGGCGAGCACCCAGGCGACGGGCCGGTGCCAGCGGGCGCTGCCCCGGTAGGGGCGCAGGGCGCCGCCGTGCGGGCCGTAGGGGCCGCCGTCGGGGTCGTCCGGGTCGTACGCGTCGCCGTAGGGGCCGGCGAAGGGATCGGAGGGGTCGTAGCCGTCCTCGTCGTCGCCGGGCCGCGCACCCGCTCTGGCGCGGGCGGCCTCGGCCTCGGCGCGCGCCTGGGCGGCCGCCAGAAGGCGTTCCACGGCGGTCGGCTCGTGGACCTCGGCGGCCCGTACGAAGTCCTCGTCGAACACCACGGTGGCGAAGTCGTCCTTCGCGCCCCCGCGGTCGTCCGAGTTCTCAGGGTCCCTGCCGTCCTGGAACGGCCTGCCCCCCACGTCGTCCGGCACGTTTGTCAGAGTAGACCTGAGAGGTGGTTTTGGGCAGGGAGAGTGCGAGACATCCCTTCCCGTCCGGTCCCCCGCGGCCCCGCGGGAGCGGGGCCGAACGGGGGAAACGCAAGGGTCAGCGGGTGTGGCCGTCGCCGGTGACGATGTACTTCGTCGAGGTCAGCTCGGGCAGGCCCATGGGCCCGCGGGCGTGCAGTTTCTGGGTCGAGATGCCGATCTCGGCGCCGAAGCCGAACTGGCCTCCGTCGGTGAACCGGGTGGACGCGTTGACGGCGACCGTCGTGGAGTCGACCAGCTGGGTGAAGCGGCGGGCCGCGGCCTGCGAGGTGGTGACGATGGCCTCGGTGTGGCCGGAGGACCAGAGCCGGATGTGCTCGACGGCCTTGTCGAGGGAGTCGACGACGGCGGCGGCGATGTCGTAGGAGAGGTACTCGGTCTCCCAGTCCTCGGGGGTCGCCGGGACGACGGTGGCCTTGGAGCCCTCGGCGTGGGCGAGCACCCGCTCGTCGGCGTGGACCGTGACGCCCGCCTCGGCCAGGGCCGTCAGGGCGCGCGGCAGGAAGGCCTCGGCGATGTCCTGGTGGACAAGCAGGGTCTCGGCCGAGTTGCAGACGCTGGGCCGCTGGGCCTTGGAGTTGATCAGGATGTCGACGGCCATGTCGAGGTCGGCCTGGGCGTCCACGTAGACGTGGCAGTTTCCCGTGCCGGTCTCGATGACGGGGACGGTGGAGTCCTCGACGACCGTGCGGATCAGGGAGGCGCCGCCGCGCGGGATGAGGACGTCGACCAGGCCGCGGGCGCGCATCAGCTCGCGTACCGAGTCGCGGGACTCGCCGGGGACGAGCTGGACGGAGTCGGCGGGCAGGCCGGCGCCCCCGACGGCGTCGCGCAGGACCTTCACCAGGGCGGTGTTCGAGGAGTACGCGGAGGACGAGCCGCGCAGCAGGACGGCGTTGCCGGACTTGAGGCAGAGGGCGGCCGCGTCGACGGTCACGTTGGGCCGGGCCTCGTAGATGATGCCGACGACGCCGAGGGGGACGCGGACCTGGCGGAGGTCGATCCCGTTGGGAAGCGTCGAACCGCGCACGACCTCGCCCACGGGGTCCGGCAGGGCGGCCACGTCGCGGACGTCGGCGGCGATGGCGCGGACGCGCTCGGGGGTGAGGGTGAGCCGGTCGATGACGGTCTCGCTGGTACCGGCCTCGCGGGCGCGGGCGATGTCCTCGGCGTTGGCCTCGACGATCTCGGCGGTACGGACCTCGAGGGCGTCCGCGATCGCCAGCAGGGCGTCGTCCTTGGCCGCGCGCGGAAGTGGCGCGATTTCGGCGGCGGCGGCGCGGGCGCGGTAGGCGGCCCGGGCGACCGGGGACAGGTTGTCGAGGGGCGTGAGCGAGGTCATGCCCGCAGGGTACTGGCACCACTGCGGACATCCCTCACGAATGCCGTCCGCATCCCGCACTCCGAGACGCTCCTCGGACGCTCCGGACGCGCACGCCGCGCCCGACCTGCCCGACGCGCGCCTGCCGCGCCCGACCCGCCCCGCCCGCCTCACCTGCCCGACGCGCACGCCCGCCCCGCGCACGCCGACCCCGCACGCGCCCCGGGGCGCCTTCAGTACGGGTGGACCCCCACCGGGGCGGCCGGCGGTGGGCCGTAGCCCTCGGCGATGCGCAGGTGGTAGGTCTCGCGGTCGATGACCTCGAGGCCGACGATCTCCCACGGCGGCAGCTTCGCGCTCTGCCGGTGCTCGCCCCACAGCCGGAGCGCGACCGCCGCGGCATCGTGCAGGTCACGGGCCTCTTCCCAGTAGCGGATCTCCGCGTGATCATTGGCGTAGCGGCTGGTCAGCAGGAAGGGATGGTCGTGGGCCAGCTGCTCGAGGCCGCGCCTGACCTCCTTCAGCGGGGCCTCGGCGCCCGAGACGCTGAGGGTGATGTGCCAGAGCTTCGAGGCGACCACCGGCCGCTCCTCACCGCGTGCCCGGTCGGTCTGGGTGCCCTGTCCCTCGCCGCCCTGTCCCTCGTCGAAGTCGGCTCCGGCCTCGACACTGGTCAGGGCGCGTTCGGCTGTCCCGCGGGGCGGTGCCCCTGGGCGCGCTCGTCTCACCGGCGGCCTCCTGTTGATGCGTGTGGTGCTGTACCCCGCCCTGTCTTGTCCCCGAGACAAAGTTGACCAGTCCGAGGCGGCACGTGGGGCGGTTTTGGTAAAGGTCCCTACCGGATGGCCGGTCTTTCAGCCGTTTTCTCCACACGTCTCCCCACGCCTCCACACGTCCGCCGCAAAGGGGCGGATCAGGCGCGCACGACCACCAGGTCGTCGCGGTGGACGACCTCCCGCTCGTACTCGGGGCCGAGCTCGCGCGCCAGCTCGGGCGTGGAGCGGCCGAGCATCCGCGGGATCTCCTTGGCGTCGAAGTTGACGAGCCCGCGGGCGACGGCCCGGCCGTCGGTGTCGCGCAGTTCGACCGGGTCGCCCGCCACGAACTCGCCCTCGACGGCGGCGATCCCGGCGGCCAGAAGTGACTTCTTGCCCTCGACCACGGCCCGTACCGCGCCCTCGTCCAGGGTGAGGCTGCCCTGCGGGGTGGAGGCATGGGCGAGCCAGAGGAGCCGGTCGGCGGAGCGGCGGCCGGTGCGGTGGAAGTACGTACCGGTGTCGCGGCCCGCCAGGGCGTCGGCCGCGCGGACGGCGGAGGTGAGGACCACGGGGATGCCGGCGGCCGCGGCGATCCGGGCGGCCTCGACCTTGGTGACCATGCCGCCGGTGCCGACCCCGGCCTTGCCCGCGGAGCCGATCTCGACATGGGCGATGTCCTCGGGTCCCGCCACCTCGGCGATCCGCGAGGTGCCGGGCTTGGCGGGGTCGCCGTCGTAGAGCCCGTCGACGTCGGAGAGCAGCACAAGCAGGTCGGCGCGGACGAGATGGGCGACGAGGGCGGCGAGCCGGTCGTTGTCGCCGAAGCGGATCTCGTCCGTGGCGACGGTGTCGTTCTCGTTGACGACCGGCAGGGCGCCCATGGCGAGGAGCTGGTCGAGGGTGCGGTAGGCGTTGCGGTAGTGGGCGCGGCGGCTGGTGTCGTCGGTGGTGAGGAGGACCTGGCCGACGCGGACGCCGTAGCGGGCGAAGGAGGCGGTGTACCGGGCGACGAGGAGTCCCTGGCCGACGCTGGCGGCGGCCTGCTGCCGGGCCAGGTCCTTGGGCCTGCGGGTGAGGCCGAGCGGGGCGAGTCCGGCGGCGATGGCACCGGAGGAGACCAGCACGATCTCCTTCTCGCCACCGCTGCGGACCTTGGCGAGGACGTCGACGAGGGCGTCGACCCGGTCGGCGTCGAGCCCGCCGGAGGCGGTGGTGAGCGAGGAGGAGCCGACCTTGACGACGATCCTGCGGGCTTCCGTCACGAACTGCCTTGCCACTGTCACCTGTACCGCCGCCACCTGTACCGCCGTCACCGGCGCCCGTCCCACTCGGATGTCAGGCCGCAATCTACGCGAGCGGGACGGCCCGGCGCCCGCCCGTTTCGCCCGCTGGACGCGGGCGGCCGCCACGGAAACCAAGAGCGGTCAGCGGCTGGCGACCGGGTCCGACTCGACCTCGGAACCGCCCGCCGGGCCGGTCGGCCCGGCGGGTCCCGCCGGGCTCGGCTGCTTGCCGCCCGGCACGAGGATCTTCTTCGACAACAGGTACGTGAACGGAATGGCCACCACGGCCGCGACCAGCGGCGCGATCCGGTCGTCCATACCGGCCCAGGTCACCAGCGCGTACAGGCCGACGCTCTGCACCAGGTAGTTGGTGACGTTGGTGAGCGGGAAGAGTGCGAACTTCTTCCAGGTGGGCCTGGTCCGGTAGGTGAAGTACGTGTTGAGGAAGAACGAGCCGATCATGCTGAGCACGAACGCGATGGAGTAGGCGGCGAAGTACGGCATCCACGGGTGCAGGAGCAGATAGCACCCGTAGAACGTGCCCGTGTTGATTCCGCCGACAAGACCGAAGCGGACGATCTGGCCCAGCTGACCGCGCATTACATCTCCCGATCGGTGGCGACGACGCGTGCGCGGCCGTCCATACGGCCGACTGCGTAGTCGCTGCCCGCGAACGGGTGGCGCGTCCTGGAGCGGTCCGTCTCCTTGACGAGGAAGTGCGGCCGGCGCTTCGTCTCATAGTAGATGCGGCCGATGTACTCGCCGATCAGACCCAGCATCATCATCTGGACGCCGCCGAGGCCCACGATGATCGCGACGAGGGTGACGTAACCCGGGGCGCTGACGCCCTGGGTGAGGGCGGCGACCGCGATCCAGATCGCGTACAGCCCGGCCAGGCCGCTGAGCGTGAGCCCGAGCCAGATCGCCAGGCGCAGCGGCCGGTTGTTGAAGGAGATCAGCCCGTCCATGCCGTAGTTGAGCAGCGAGCTGAACTTCCACTTGGTCTCGCCCGCCTCCCGCGCGGCGTTCTGGTAGTCGAAGGTGACGGTGTCGAAGCCGATCCAGGAGAAGAGCCCCTTGGAGAAGCGGTTGTACTCGGGCAGCGAGATCAGCGCGTCGACGGCGGCGCGGGACAGCAGCCGGAAGTCGCCGACGCCGTCGGTCAGCTCGACGTCGACCCACTTGTTCACGCCCCGGTAGTACAGCCTGCTCAGGGCGGAGCGGACCTTCTTGTCGCCCTCGCGGGTGCGCCGGGCGATGACCTGCCCGTGACCCCGCTCGAACAGTTCGAGCATGCGCTCGATGAGCTCCGGCGGGTGCTGGAGGTCGGCGTCCATGATCACGACGGCGTCGCCGGAGGCCTCGCGCAGGCCGGCCAGCATCGCGGCCTCCTTGCCGAAGTTGCGGCTGAAGGAGACGTAGCGGGTCTGCTTCTCGTGCTCGTCGGCGATGGCGCGCAGCCGCAGGAAGGTTCCGTCCTTGCTGCCGTCGTCGACGTAGCAGAGCTCGTACTCGATGGGCAGCGCGCCCAGGACCTCGCGGATCCGGGCGTCGAACCGGTCGATGACCGCTTCCTCGTTGTAGCAGGGCACAACGACGGACAACTTGATCATGAGCGGTTTCTCCTGGACGAAGAGCGAGCGAGACGCGGGCGGACACGGGTGCGGAACAGGGGAAGGGCGGCGACCGCGAGCAGGACCGCGGCGGCCATGCCGCTCGCCGCCATGCCGAGCTTCAGCCCGGGGGTGTGGTACGAGCAGGACAGCTGCGAGGCGCCGTCCGCGAGGGGTACGGCCATCAGGCCGCCGAGCTTGCGGGGCGCGCGCTCCGCCGCGCCGTCGACCGAGCAGCGCCAGCCGGGAGCGGCGGGCACGGAGAGGACCGCGATGCCCTCGGTGGCGGGCGCGAAGGTGGCACGGATGCCGTGTCCCGAGGCTTCGACGCGGTCCGGGCCGGCGGCACGGAGCTCCCGTACGGTCCGGTCGAGCGCGGCCCGGTCGAGGCAGCCGACGGGGGTCTCGTTGAGCACCGTCCCCCGTTTCGGGCTGACGGTGACGGTGATCCGGCCGTCGGCGGGGACGGTACCGAGCAGGGCCAGCGAGTTCGCGGTCATCGGGTACTTGCCGGCCGCCTCGACGGTCCGGCCGAGCGCGGTGACCTGGCCGGACAGCCAGGGCGCGTTCCAGTAGGCCTCGGTGCCGGGGGTGCACACGGTGGTGAAGGTCGTAGGGCCGCCGCGCTTCACGGACGGCACGCCCCAGCCGTGGCCGGGCTTGCCGGAGCCGGGCGGCGCGGGCTCGGAGCGGACGAGCTTGGGCACCTCGTAGACCCGGGCGCCCAGGACCCGCTCCTGGCGGGCGAAGACGGTGGCGTCGCGCCCCGCCGTCCCGTCGAGGCGCGTGTCGGAGGGCCGCAGGGTGACGACCGGCGGCGCGGAGGCGGTGCGCTGGACGAAGCCGTCGGGGCCGAGGTCGTCCTCCAGGTAGCTGCTGATGCCCATGATCGCGCGGCTGACCGGGTCGTTGAAGCTGACCGTGCCGCGGCCCTGCATGAACCAGCCGCCGCCGAGCCCGTGGAGGGACTGGGCGGTGACGGCCGGCAGATAGCTGCTGTAGTAACGGCCGCCCTGCCCTGCGAGGAGCATCGGGTCGTTGGCGGCGAAGGCGTGCGGGCCCGGGTCGGTGCGGCTCGCGGGCCAGGCGTCGGCCGCCTTGAGCTGGTCGTACGCGGCGCGCGACTGGTCGTCGAAGGTGCGCTTGGGTGCCCACCAGTCCATCGCGTCACGGATCTGGGTGGTGGACAGGACCGTGTACGAGGCGGAGAGCAGGACGGCGCCGGCCAGGGCGACGGTGAGCCCGCGGCGGACCCGGCGGTCGTCCCGGTAGCGGTGCAGCGCGAGCAGCAGGGCGAGGAAGACAAGACCGCCGGCGGCGAGGATCCAGGGCCCTCGCGACATGTACGCGGTGGTGCTCACGCTCAGGACCAGGACGAGGACCAGGGCGCCGCCGCCGAGCAGCTCGGCGGGGCGGGGGCGGCGGGCGAGCGCCAGCCAGGCGACGCAGACCAGGACGGCCGTGAGGGCGATCGATGCGCGGTACGGGCTGCCGTTGGGCAGGGCGAAGCCGTGCCAGAGCAGGATCGTGGGCTCCCAGACCAGGGAGACCGCCATCAGCGCGATCAGGCCGAGCCAGGCGGCCCGCTCCTTCAGCGCTACGCGCCGCATGAACGGGTAGGCGGCGATCAGGAGCAGGCTGAGCATCCCGACGGAGATGTGCGGCACGCGGCCGACGAGCCCGCCGGGGATCAGGTGCGCCAGGTAGTCGGCGAGGTCGGGCGCCCCGTAGTAGACGGCCTCGGGGGCGGGCTGGGACAGCTTGCTCGCCTTGAGGCCGACGGTGAGGACGGGCGCGGCGAGCAGCACACCGACGGCGGTCATGGAGAAGACGCGCGCAAGCACCCGCAGGCGCTCGCCGGTCGGCCGCTCGTCGAGGAGCACCCGGACGAGCAGCACCAGGCCCATGCCGATGGTGGCCATGGCGGCGGTGTAGAAGTTGCCCGCCCAGCCGACGGTGACGAAGAGGGTGCCGAGGACCCAGCGCCGACGGTGCAGACACCAGTCGTAGGCGATGCCGAGGAGCGGGATCGCGACCATGCCCCACATCCACATGGGGTCGGAGAAGCCGTCCGAGACCATCCAGGCGCTGAGGGCGAAGCCGACGGAGAGCAGGGCGCGGAGCCACGGGCTCCCGTCGTGGAGCCGGCCGAGGAAGACGGTCATCAGCCCGGCCGCGAGCCCGGCACTGAGAAGGGTGACCAGGAACACAGGGAACTCGACGGCGTCCCGGGGGAAGACCCCGACCAGCCATGAGAACGGGTTCATGAGGTACGTCACGAAGTCGGCGAAGAACGGCACGCCGTAGCCGCTCGACCAGTTGAACAGCAGGTCACCGGTGGTCTCGCCGTGCATCAGGTCCCACAGCTGGGCGTGGAACGGCACGAACTGGTTGCCGAGGTCGTTGACCGCGCGCGAGCGGCCCCCGAAGGGATAGGTGCCCTGGACGGCCATGGCCACGCAGTAGGCGGTCATGGACAGGAAGGCGGCCAGCCAAGGGGCGATCAGCCCCGCTCTTCGCCGGTTCCGTGGTACCGGTCCGGCTTTCTTCACAAGTGGAGTGGAACCTCCCACCCCTTGCTGAGCATCTGTCCCAGCTGACGGGTCGAGCACGGGGGCCTGCCCTTGGTCTCGAGTACCTGGGCGTCCCCCATTGCCCTGGATATCCAAGTTGAGCAGCATTCTTCCCCGTCCGTCACTTTCCCACGTCTATTTGCGCACAAAGAGGCTACGGCTCCTATGTGCGGACACCTTCTAGACAGGTACGGGGCCGAAAGGGTTGCCCCCTAAAATCGACGAATCCGATCGAGGGGTGCCCCAGCCGCCCCGGCGCGGCCCCCTCGGGGCTCGGACGCCTCCTGAACCGTCGGAGAGCCGGAAAGTGAACGCGAGGTACCGTTGAGGCAGCCTGCGAAAGACAAATGGATCGAGGTGCCAGTGCCTGACGTCTCCGTGATCGTCATCGCCTACAACGACGCAGAGCGTCTCCCGACGGCCGTGCGATCGGTGTTGGACCAGACATTGCAGAGCGTCGAAGTCGTGATCGTCGACGACTGCAGCAAGGACCGCACCTTCGAGGTCGCCCAGGAACTGGCAGCCGCACACCCCGGCCAGGTCCGGGCCTACCAGCTGCCCGAGAACAGCGGCGCGGGCGGCGAGCCCCGGAACGTCGGCATCGGCCACGCGCGGGGCCGCTACGTCATGTTCCTCGACAGTGACGACGTGCTCGAGATCAACGCCTGCCGGAACATGGTGTCGGCCGCCGAGGAGACCGGCGCCGACATGGTCTCCGGCCTCTGCGTCCGGCTCACCAAGGACACCGTCCAGGAGAAGCGCAACGAGTGGTACCCGTGGCTCTACGCGACCACGCGCACCCTGGACTCGGTCACCGAACTCCCCGACCTGTTCGTCTGGGACACCCTGTCGACCAACAAGTGCTACCGGCGCGACTTCCTCGTCGACAACGAGCTCCGCTTCCCCAAGGGGATGTTCTACGAGGACCTGATGTTCATCGCCGACGCCTACATGGCGGCGAAGAAGATCACTCTGATCCCCAACCAGGTCTACTTCTGGCACGTCTACGAGAAGGCCGCCGTCAAGTCGGTCACCAACAGCCGTCACGAAATGGTGAACTACCAGCACCGGCTGGAGATCCACCGTCGTATCGACGCGCTCCTCGACCGCCACGGCCAGGCCGAGATGCGGGCGGCCAAGGACGTCAAGTTCCTCAAGCACGACCTGGTCCTCCATCTGCGTGACCTTCCGTTCCGCGACGAGGCCTACCGCCGCGAGTTCGAGGAGCTCTCCCGGCCGTACCTCCAGGGCCTTGACCGCGAGGCGTACAGCAAGTGCGCCAAGATCCAGGCGATCTGCGCGTACCTGCTCGAGAAGGGCGACTGGGACAACCTGCTGCCCGCCGTGGACACGCTGATCCACCGGGACAAGCTCTCCGCCCCGCTCGCCGAGCGCGACGGCCGCGTCTACTGGTGCGCCGAACACCTCGACGACGAGTTCGGCCGCGAGGTCCTCGACGTCACCGACCTCGGCTACCACCAGAAGCCGATCAACAAGCTGTTCCTGCGCAACGAACTCACCACGTACGAGGAGTCCGGCGGCACCGCCAAGCTCGGCGGCCGGATCACCAACCCGCTGGGGATCGTCAAGCCCGGGGACACCCTCAAGGCCGAGGTGGAGTTCCGGGCCCGCCGGCGCAGCCTGCAGACCTTCCTCTTCCCCGTCACCGAGCTCCGCCACGACGGCGACACGATCCGCTGGGAGACGCGGGCCGACATCAGCGCCAAGCTGCGGCCCCTCGGCATCATCGACTCCGTGTGGGACGTCCGCGTCATCCTCCATGTGAACGGCGTCCGTACCCAGACCCGTCTCACCGTCGAGCAGAGCGACCTCGGCGGCGGCGCGCTCCCCGTCAAGCCGCGGCTGACCCGGCTGGTGGGCGACCGCATAGAGCCCCACCCCACCGCCAAGGGCCACCTCGCCTTCCGGCTCGTCTCCTCCAAGGGCGACAGCGACCGGATCGAGGAGCTCGTCCAGCGCAGCCTGCACGGCAGGCCCGGCCAGATCGCGAAGTCCGGCTACCGGCGTGCCAAGGCGCTGCGCACCACCCTCACCTCCGGTGAGACCAAGCTGCGCCTGTACCACGAGGTCTACAGCCGGCTGCCCGTGAAGAAGCGCACCGTCGTCTTCGAGAGCCAGCTGGGCAAGCAGTACAGCGACAGCCCGCGCGCGATCTACGAGGAGATGGTCCGCCAGGGCCTGGACTTCGAGGCGATCTGGTCCTACACCGGCAGCCCGAAGGACTTCCCCAAGGGCGTCCAGCTGGTGCGCCGCTGGTCCCTGCCGTACCTCAAGGCCCTGGCCCGCGCCGAGTTCTGGGTGGACAACCAGAGCTACCCGCTGCGTCTGGCCAAGCGTCCCGAGACGACGTACATCCAGACCTGGCACGGCTCCGCGCTGAAGAAGATGGGCTTCGACCAGCCCAAGCTCAAGGCGCAGACCCGGCAGCAGCAGGAGGCGCAGCAGAAGCACCTCGACCGCTTCGACCACTTCCTGGTGCGTTCGGAGCACGACGTGCGGACGCTGGCCAAGGCCTTCCGGCTGCAGGACCGCACGCTGATGCGCTCGGGCTACCCGCGCAACGACGTGCTGGTGCAGGCCCGGCAGCGCGAGGAGGAGGCGGGCCGCCGCGAGCGCGGACCGCTCGCCGAGAAGCTCGGCATCCCGGCGGACAAGAAGGTGCTGCTGTACGCGCCGACCTTCCGCACCTCGGGCAAGGCCAGCCAGTTCCAGCTGCCCTTCGACGTGGACCGCTTCGCCGAGGAGTTCGGCGACCGCTACGTCCTGCTGGTGCGCGCGCACTACTTCAACCACGTGGTGCTGCCGCCGAACGTCGAGGGCAAGATCATCGACGTCTCGCACGAGCACGACGTGATGCCGCTGATGGAGCTCGCCGACGCGCTGATCACGGACTACTCCTCCGTGATGTTCGACTACGCGCTGCTCGACCGGCCGATGCTGTTCTTCACGTACGACTACGAGACCTACGTCCACGAGGACCGGGGAACGTACTTCGACCTGCTGGAGCACGCGCCCGGACCGGTCTTCAGGACCGAGGACGAGCTGCACGCGGCCGTGCGCGAACTCGACGCCCAGGGCCGGGAGTTCTGCGACGCCCGCAAGCGCTTCGTGGCCGAGTTCGGCGAGTTCGACCAGGGCAACGCCGCGCGGTCGATCGTCGAGAAGTTCTTCTCCGGGTGGAGCCGTTGATGACCGAGATGATGAGTACGACGACGACCGCCCCGCAGGACGACGACGCGAAGACCAGGGACATCATCCTGATCTCCAACAGTGTCGACGAACTCGGCGGCATCACCAGCTGGTCGCACCAGATGGCACGGCTCTTCAGCGAGCGCGGCCACGCCGTCCACGTCGTCGGTGTCGTCCCCGCTCCGGAGGGCCGCCGCGCCGACCTCGGCGACGACCTGCCCTACCGGACGACGACGCTGTACGACGTCCACCCGCCGTCCCTCAAGTCGAACCGGGGCCTCAAGGGCAAGCTCGACCTGGTCGAGCGTCGGCGCAGGGCCGCGCGGGAGTCCGGCATGCGCCGCGAGGCGGCCAAGCTGACCTCGATCTTCCGCGCCGCGCGCCCGGGTGCCGTCGTCATCGTGACGCAGGTCTGGGCCATGGAGTGGGTCGCGCTCGCGGACACGGCCGGGCACCGCGTGGTCGGCATGAGCCACGAGTCCTTCCTCACCTGCAAGAACTCCTCCCGCTTCCAGCGGGTCAAGAAGTTCTACGCGGACGTCGACCGGATGCTCGCGCTGACCCGGGAGGACGCCGACCTGTGGATCCGGCAGCGCTTCGACCACGTCGGGGCCATGCCGAACCCGCTGCCGTTCTTCCCCGAGGAGCCCTCCCCGCGGACGGCCAAGGTCGTCGTCTCCATCGGCCGGCTGCACGAGGAGAAGGGTGTCGACCTGCTCCTCGACGCCTGGTCCGAGGTCGCGCCGAAGCACCCCGACTGGACCCTGCGCCTCTACGGCTCCGGCGAGGAGGAGGCGGCGCTGAAGGCCCAGAGCGAGCGGCTCGGGCTGACCTCGCAGGTCGAGTGGATGGGACGGACCAGTGACGTCCCCGGCGCGCTGAAGGACAGTTCGCTGTTCGCCCTGTCCTCCCGGGGCGAGGGCTTCCCCCTCGCCCTCATGGAGGCCATGGCCACGGCCGTGCCCTGCGTCGCCTTCGATGTCGCCCCCGGCGTCCGCGAGATCATCACGGACGGTGAGAACGGCCTCATCGTGCCCCCGGGCAACACCGGTGAGTTCGCGCGCAGGCTCGACGAGCTGATCTCCGACCAGGAGCTGCGCGACCGGATGGGCGACAAGGCCCGTGTCGACATCCAGCGCTACTCGACGGACGAGATCGTGGCGCGCTGGGAGAACCTCTTCACCCTGCTCGACCGCTAGAGCTGACGAAGGGAGGCCCGCCGGTGTGACCGGCGGGCCTCCCTTCTTCGTACCTGCGTCTTCGTATCTGCGCGACCTCAGGCTCGTACGGACGTCACGTGTGTGGCGTGCGTGGCGTCAGGCCGACGCGGAGCGGCGGGCGACCCAGCCCGCCCAGGCCGACTCGATCATGTCGCGGACGTCGTGACGGGCCTTCCAGCCCAGCTCGGCGGCGATCCGGTCGGCGGAGGCGACGACCCGCGCCGGGTCGCCCGCGCGGCGCGGGGTGACGACCGGGGCGACGGCGTGCCCGGTGATCTCGTTGATCAGGTCGATCATCTCGGTCACGGAGACGCCCTCACCGCGGCCGATGTTGACCGTCAGGTCGCGCGGCTCACCGGCGGCGGCCCACTCGGCGAGCTTGCGCGCGGCGACCAGGTGGGCGTCGGCGAGGTCCTCGACGTGGATGTAGTCGCGGACGCAGGTGCCGTCCGGGGTGGCGTAGTCGTCGCCGAAGATCCGCGGGGCCTCACCGGCGTCGAGCCGCTCGAAGACCATCGGGACCAGGTTGAAGACACCGGTGTCGGCCAGCTCGGGGGTCGCGGCGCCCGCCACGTTGAAGTAGCGCAGGCAGGCCGTGGAGATGCCGTGGGCCTTGCCGGCGGCACGGACGATCCACTCGCCGGCCAGCTTCGTCTCGCCGTACGGGCTCATCGGCAGGCAGGGCGTCTCCTCGGTGACGAGGTCGACGTCCGGCATGCCGTACACGGCGGCCGAGGAGGAGAAGAGGAAGTTGCGGACGCCGGCCGCCGCCACCGCCTCCAGGAGGACGGTGAGGCCCTGCACGTTCTCGCGGTAGTAGTGCAGCGGCATCTCGACCGACTCGCCGACCTGCTTCTTCGCCGCGAGGTGGACGACGCCGGTGACACCGTGTTCGGCGATGGCGCGGTCCAGGACCTCGCGGTCCAGGGTCGACCCGACCACCAGCGGCACACCCTCCGGCACCCGCTCCGCGTAGCCCGTGGACAGGTCGTCGAGGACGACGACCCGCTCCCCCGCCTGCGTCATCGCCCGGACCACGTGCGAGCCGATGTAGCCGGCGCCACCGGTGATCAGATATGTCATTGCGCCCCAATCCTTCCGCTATGAACGGCGCGAGAGCCTACGGAGCCTGGCCCTGACCGCCCCGAGCCCGTCGCGGGCGCCGGGTGCGATCCGCACCGCGAGCGAGCCGTTCGCCGTGGTGTACTGCTGCACCAGCAATACACCGTACCGGCTGCTCGGCAGCACCGAGCGCCGCTGGCGGCCCTCCGGCAGCCGCAGCGCTGTCGCGAACGTCTCCCCGTCGGCGCACGTCACCGTGGCCCGGATGTCCCAGAACTGGATCCCCGCGTTGCCGCGACCGCGGCCGGCCCGGGCGAGGCCGGTGAGCCCGGCCGGGACCCGGGCGGTCCAGCCGCCGTCCACCTCGGTCAGCTCGGCCCGCTCGGTACGGGCCGGTTCGTCAGCGCCCCGCGGGACGAACGCGACCTCGACGGCACGCGGTCCCGCCGCGCCCACCCTGCCGTACAGGTCGCGGACCGTGAGCCGCAGCTCGGCGCCCGCGCCGGTGCGCAGGGCGGCGTCGACCACCAGCGGCAGGTCGGCCAGCGGCAGGGTGTCCATGCCGTCGAGCCGCACGTCCGGCAGATCCTCGGACCAGACGGCGGTGTCACCCTTCCGGGCGTACGGCGGGAGCAGGCGGGCCGGGTCGGCGGAGAGCCGGGAGAGGCGCAGCAGGTCCCTGGGCTGCTCGGCGGCGAGCAGGAAGCGGGCCGTCCAGCGGGCCGGCGCGGTCGCCGCGGCGATCTCGGCCTCCTCGAAGGCCGCGAGGTGCTCGCGGGTCAGCCGCCACCAGTCGCTCTGGTGCTCGGCGCCGCGCAGCCGCAGCTCACGGGCGTACATCCGCAGGTCGTGTTCGAGGAACTTGGTGCGGCAGGCGGCGGCGAGCTCGGCGCGCCCGGCCTGCTGGAGGGTCTCGACGGCCTGGCGGTGGGCGGCGATCCTGGCCTGCCAGTTGGTGACGTCCTCGCGGGCGAGGGAGATCGACAACTGGGCGGCGGCACGGCGCACGTGCCAGACGTAGACCGTGTCGGGTATCACGGCGATGCGCGGCGCGGCGGCGAGGACGCGGGCGGTGAAGAGGAAGTCCTCGTAGACGAAACGGCCGTCGGGGAACCGGATGCCGTGCTCGGTGAGGAAGGACCGCTCGTAGATCTTGTTGACGCAGAGGGTGTCGTGCACGAGTGGGACGAGGTCGGCCGGCGTCTGCAGGAGCGCGCGCTCCCGGTAGAGGGCGGGCTGCCAGCGCACGTCGCGGCCCTCGGGCAGCTCGCGCCGCACACAGGCGCCGACGGCCACGGGCGTCCCGTGCTCGGTGGCCGCCGCGACCAGGGCCTCGGCCGCGCCCTCCGGCAGGATGTCGTCGCTGTCCAGGAACATCACGTACGGCGCCGTGGCCGCCTGGATCCCGTCGTTGCGGGGGGTGCCGCAGCCGCCGCTGTTCTCGGTGCGGTGGACGACCCGGACCCGGGGGTGGAGCGCCGCCAACTCGTCCAGCACCTGCGCGGTGGCGTCGCTGGAGGCGTCGTTCACGGCGACGACCTCGGCGACGACGGGTCCCTGGGCGAGCGCCGAGCGGATCGCGTCGCCGACCAGCTCCGCGTCGTTGTAGGCGATGACGACGACACCGAGCATGCCTGCGGTCGTGACGGGGTGGGGGGCGCTACTCACACCGAGATCCTACGGGAGCGGCAGATTCCGTCCGACCGACCGCTCCCGGGGTCTGAGGGCCCGCGGGCCCTCAGACCCTCAGGCCCTTAGAACGGGTTGAACTCGTCGTACTCGCGCTGGGCGTCGTCGCGCTCCGCCTCGCGGGCCCCTCCCCATGGCCGCCCTCGCACGGCGAGGCCCCGGGGGGCCTCACCGGCTTCGGACGACTGCGCCGGACTCCGTCCGCCGAGGGGGCGCTGCCCGGGCACGGGAAGCCGAACTAGAACGGGTTGAACTCGTCGTACTCGCGCTGGGCGTCGTCGCGCTCCGCCTCGCGGTCGCGGCGGCGCTGGGCGGCCGGGCGGGGGGCTTCGAGGCGGTGGTCCTCGCCGCGGCGGCCGAGCATCTCGGCGCCCGCCATCATCGTGGGCTCCCAGTCGAAGACGACCGCGTTGTCCTCGGAGCCGATCGCGACGCCGTCGCCGGCGCGGGCGCCGGCCTTCATCAGCTCGTCCTCGACGCCGAGGCGGTTGAGGCGGTCGGCGAGGTAGCCGACGGCCTCGTCGTTGTTGAAGTCGGTCTGGCGGACCCAGCGCTCCGGCTTCTCGCCGCGCACCCGGTAGAGCTCCTCGGCCTCGTCGTACGTGACCGTGAAGCCCGCCTCGTCGACCGCCTGCGGGCGGATGACGATCCGGGTCGACTCCTCCTTCGGCTTGGCCGCGCGCGCCTTGGCGACGATGCCGGCCAGGGCGAAGGAGAGTTCCTTCAGACCCGTACGGGCCACGGCGGAGACCTCGAAGACCTGGTAGCCGCGCTCCTCCAGGTCCGGGCGGATCATGTCCGCCAGGTCCTTGCCGTCCGGGATGTCGATCTTGTTGAGGACGACGACACGCGGACGGTCGTCGAGGCCGCCGTACTGCCGCAGCTCCTCCTCGATGACGTCGAGGTCGGTGACCGGGTCCCGGTCGGACTCCAGCGTCGCCGTGTCCAGGACGTGCACGAGGACCGAGCAGCGCTCGACGTGGCGCAGGAACTCCAGGCCCAGGCCACGGCCCTCGCTGGCGCCCGCGATCAGACCCGGCACGTCGGCGATCGTGTAGACCGTCGAGCCGGCGGTGACGACGCCCAGGTTCGGGACGAGCGTGGTGAAGGGGTAGTCCGCGACCTTCGGCTTGGCGGCCGACAGGACGGAGATCAGCGAGGACTTGCCGGCGCTCGGGTAACCCACGAGCGCCACGTCGGCGACGGTCTTCAGCTCGAGGACGATGTCCCGCGCCTCGCCGGGCTCGCCGAGCAGCGCGAAGCCGGGGGCCTTGCGGCGGGCGGAGGCGAGCGCCGCGTTGCCGAGGCCACCGCGGCCGCCCTGGCCCGCGACGAAGGTGGTGCCCTCGCCTACCAGGTCGGCGAGCACGTTGCCCCGCTTGTCGAGGACGACGGTGCCGTCGGGCACGGGCAGGACGAGGTCCTGGCCGTTCTTGCCGGAGCGGTTGTCACCGGCGCCGGGCTGACCGTTGGTCGCCTTGCGGTGCGGGGAGTGGTGGTACTCCAGGAGCGTGGTGATCGACTGGTCGACGACCAGGGTCACGTCACCGCCTCGGCCGCCGTTGCCGCCGTCGGGCCCGCCGAGGGGCATGAACTTCTCCCGGTGTACGGAGGCGCAGCCGTGGCCTCCGCTACCCGCGGCGACGTGCAGCTCGACGCGGTCCACGAAGGTGGTCATGGTTCTGTGCCTCCAGATACAAGGGGGTACTACGAGGTGGAATGTCTATCTAGTAACACGCGAAAGGCGGACCCGCTTCCCTGCCGGGAAGTGAGGTCCGCCTCCGCGAAAGAATTCCGATCAGGCGACCGGAACGATGTTCACGACCTTGCGGCCACGGTGGGTGCCGAACTGCACCGAACCGGCCTGCAGGGCGAACAGCGTGTCGTCGCCGCCACGGCCGACGCCCGAGCCCGGGTGGAAGTGGGTGCCGCGCTGGCGGATCAGGATCTCACCGGCGTTGACGACCTGACCGCCGAAGCGCTTCACGCCGAGCCGCTGAGCGTTGGAGTCGCGACCGTTCCGGGTGGACGATGCGCCCTTCTTGTGTGCCATCTCTCCTCAGTCCCTTACTTCGCAGCCGCGGGGATGCCGGTGACCTTGATCGCCGTGTACTGCTGGCGGTGGCCCTGGCGACGGCGGTAACCGGTCTTGTTCTTGTAGCGAAGGATGTCGATCTTCGCGCCCTTGTGGTGGTCCACGACCTCGGCCGTGACCTTGATACCGGCCAGCACCCACGGGTCGCTGGTCACGGCGTCGCCGTCGACAACGAGCAGCGTAGAGAGCTCTACGGTGTCGCCAACCTTGGCAGTGGAAATCTTGTCAACCTCAACGATGTCGCCGACAGCAACCTTGTGCTGGCGACCACCGCTGCGCACGATGGCGTACACGCGGATCTCTCTCTCACTCGGGAACGGGCCCCTGATGCCAGCCGCTCACACGGGCCGGAGCCCGCGGTGATCCGGAAGTGGACGAGCGGCCTCTCTCGGCAGACCGGGAGGAGGGTGCTCAGGGGTTTGGCATGTCATACGACACGCCGACGGTCAAGATTACGGCGGGTGCCTCGGGGGGTCAAATTGGGGTGACTCCCCGGAGGCGGGCCGCAGACGGGCGGTGCGGGCCGTCCGATGAAGGACGGCCCGCACCGGCCGGTCAGTCCTGCGCCGGGGCTGCCGTCTTCTTGGCGGCGGCCTTCTTGGCGGTCGTCTTCTTCGCCGCGGTCTTCTTGGCCGTCGCCGTCTTCTTGGTGGCGGCCTTCTTCGCGGTGGCCTTCTTCGCCGTCTTGCGGGCGGCCGTCTTCTTGGCCGGGGCCGCGGCCTCCGCCTCGCCGTCCGCGGCGGGCGCCTCGGCGACCGGCGCCTCGGCCGGTGCCGCGGCGGCCGGGGACTCGACCACCAGCACGGCGGCCTCCTCGGCGCCCGAGGGCGAACCGGCGGGGGCGGTCACCTTGCGGACGACCCGACGACGGGCCCTCGGCGGGGCGGCCACGGGGGCCTCCTCGACGACGGGCGCCTCGACCACGGGCTCGGGGGCGGCCTCGACGACCGGCTCCGGGGCCGCGACGGGCTCGACGACCGTCTCGACGACCGGCTCCGCGGCGGCCGGCGAACCGGCCGGGGCCGTCGCCTTCCGCGTGGCACGGCGGCGCGCACGGGGGGCCGGGGCGGCCTCCTCGACGACCGGCGCCTCGACCACGGCCTCGACGACCGGCGCGGCCTCGACGACGGGCTCGGGCTCCGCCACGACCGCCGGGGCGGGCGTGGAGGCGACCGGCGCGGAGACCCTGCGGGTCGCCCGACGGCGACCGCGGCCCCGCGTGGCGGCGGCCTCGGCCTCGGCGGCGCTGCCGTACAGCTCCTCGTCGGGGCGGAAGGGCTCCTCCACGGCCACCGGGGCGGCGATCTCGGCGGCCACCTCGGCCTCGGTCTCGACCGTCTCGGTCTCGGACTCCGTCTCCTCGACGGCGCCGCCCTCGACGTGCTCGTGCTCGTGGTGCTCGGCGCCGCCGCGGCCACGCCGCTTCGAGCGCTTGCCGCTGCCGCCGCCACCGGGGGCGGTCGGCTGCTCCATGTGCACGATGACGCCACGGCCGTTGCAGTGGACGCAGGTCTCGGAGAAGGACTCCAGCAGGCCCTGGCCGACCCGCTTACGGGTCATCTGGATCAGGCCCAGCGAGGTGACCTCGGCCACCTGGTGCTTGGTCCGGTCACGGCCCAGGCACTCCAGGAGGCGGCGCAGCACCAGGTCGCGGTTGGACTCCAGGACCATGTCGATGAAGTCGATGACGACGATGCCGCCCAGGTCGCGCAGGCGCAGCTGGCGAACGATCTCCTCGGCCGCTTCGAGGTTGTTCCTCGTCACGGTCTCTTCGAGGTTGCCGCCCTGACCGGTGAACTTGCCGGTGTTGACGTCGACGACGATCATCGCCTCGGTCTTGTCGATCACCAGCGAGCCACCGCTCGGCAGCCAGACCTTGCGGTCGAGCGCCTTCATCAGCTGCTCGTCGATCCGGTACGTCGCGAAGACGTCGACCTCGCTCGTCCACTTGGACAGGCGGTCGGTCAGGTCCGGGGCGACGTGGTTGACGTATCCGTGGATGGTCTCCCAGGCGTCGTCACCGCTGACGATGACCTTCGAGAAGTCCTCGTTGAAGATGTCGCGGACGACGCGGACGGTCATGTCCGGCTCGCCGTAGAGAAGGGTCGGGGCGTTGCCGCGCTTCGCCTTCTTCTGGATGTCCTCCCACTGCGCCTGCAGACGCTCGACGTCACGGCGCAGCTCGTCCTCGCTCGCGCCCTCGGCGGCGGTGCGCACGATGACGCCCGCGTCCTCGGGGACGATCTTCTTGAGGATGGTCTTGAGCCGGGCGCGCTCGGTGTCGGGCAGCTTGCGGCTGATACCGGTCATCGACCCCTCGGGGACGTAGACGAGGTACCGGCCGGGCAGCGAGACCTGGCTGGTCAGACGGGCACCCTTGTGCCCGATCGGGTCCTTGGTGACCTGCACGAGGACCGACTGGCCGGACTTGAGGGCGGTCTCGATGCGGCGCGGCCCGTTGGCCATGCCGAGGGCCTCGAAGTTGACCTCACCGGCGTACAGGACGGCGTTGCGGCCCTTGCCGATGTCGACGAAGGCGGCCTCCATCGACGGCAGCACGTTCTGGACCTTGCCCAGGTAGACGTTGCCGACGTACGAGGTGGCCTGCTCCTTGTTGACGTAGTGCTCGACGAGCACGTTGTCTTCCAGGACGCCGATCTGGGTGCGCTCGCCGTTCTGGCGGACGACCATGACGCGCTCGACGGCCTCACGGCGGGCCAGGAACTCGGCCTCGGTGATGATCGGGACGCGGCGGCGGCCCTGCTCGCGGCCCTCGCGGCGGCGCTGCTTCTTCGCCTCCAGACGGGTCGAGCCCTTGATGGACTGGACCTCGTCGGACGGCTCGGCCTTCTCGCGGGCCGGGCGGGGCTCGCGGACCTTGACGACCGTACGGACGCCGTCCTCGTCGCCCGCCTCCGCCTCGCCACCGGCGTCACCGCTGCGACGGCGACGGCGACGGCGGCGACGGGAGCTGCTGCTGCCGGAGGACGGCGCGCCGCCCTCGTACTCGTCGGTGTCGGACTCCTCGTCCTCGGACTCCTCGTCCTCGGCGCGGGCCTCGTCCGCCTCGTCGCTCTCCTCGGTCTCCTCGGCCTCGGCGAGCTCACCGCGGCGACGGCGACGGCCGCCACGGCGGCGACGGCGGGACGGGCGGTCCCCGTACTCGTCGGTCTCCTCGGCCTCCGCCTCGGGCTCCTCGGCCTCGACCTCGGGCTCGTCGGCGACGGTGGCGGGCACCGGCTCGACGGCCACGGGCTCGGCGGGCTCGCCACGACGACGGCGGCGCCGGCGGCCGGCGGGCTCGGGACGCTCGACGGCCTCGACGGGCGCGGCGGTCTCCTCGGCCTCGACCGTCTCCTCCTCGTCCTCCTCCACGACCTCGGCGGCAGCGGCGGCGGCCGCGGTCTCCGGGGTCTGGAACATGGGCTCGGTGAAGACCGGGGCCTGGAAGACGGCGACGGCGGGGCGCGCGGCACGGCGGCCACGGGGCTCCTCGTCGGCCGCCGCGGGCGCCGCGGGCTCGGAGGTGAACTGCGGAGAGGTGGCGCGGCGGCGGGTGCGGCCCCGGGTGGCGGCCTTCTCGGCGGCGGCGACCTCGGGCTCGGCGGCCTCGGCGGTGATCTGCGTGACGGTCTCCTGCGGCAGGCTCTCGCCGCCGGCGGGGGTGCCCTCGGGCGTGGTGGCCTTGCGGGTGGCACGGCGACGCGTACGGGCCGGGGCGGCGGCCAGCTCCGCGACGGGAGCCTCCACGACAGGGGCCTCCGCGACGGGGGCCTCCACGACGGCCTCGGCCTCGACGACCGGCTCGGGCGTGGTGGCCTTACGGGTGGCACGGCGACGCGTACGGGCCGGGGCGGCGGCCGGCTCCGCGACGGGGGCCTCGGCCACGACGGGCTCGGGCTCGACGGCCTCGACGGTCTCGGCGACCGGGGCCGGGGCGGTGGCCTTGCGGGTGGCGCGGCGACGCGGGCGCGCGGGAGCGGCGGGCTCCTCCACGGGCTCCGGCGCGGCGGCCGGGGTGGTGTCCGGCGTCTCGACGACGGTCTCGGCCACGGTCTCGGTGACCTCCGCCGCGACCGGCGGACCGGCGGGGCGGGAAGCGGCGCGGCGCCTGCGGCGCGGCGGCAGCTTGTCACCCGGTGCGTTGTTGTTCTCGTTGCTTTCTTCGTGCTGCTCGAGCATGCGGGCGGTTCTCCCGTCACGCCCCCGGGCGCCGCGTCTTGGTCCGGTCCGGCGGCACGATCGCGCACGATGCGCGGTGCCGCCGTCCGGGGCGCGGGCGCCGCACGGGAGCTGATGTCTGGCTCGCCGGTTCCGTACGCGTTGTACGCACGGCCTGGCGAAAGTCTCCTGGTCAGTGCGCTGCCGGACCCAGGTGGCTCCCGAGTGCCAGGGCTGCGCTACGACGACCGCTCCCTACGCGGAACCGGTACCCGGCGCCGTCGCTGAAGCGGTCGCGGCGGCCGTGGGTGAAGCGGCCGTGACTGCCTCGCGGTCGGGCGCGAGCGGGTCGGTCACCGTGCCGGACTCCTCGTCGAAGAGCCCCTGCGCCAGCCTGGTCACCGCTGCGGGGACCGGCGGCGCCAGGTCGGCCACAGCTCGGAGACCGGACAGGACGTCGTCGGGTCGCACGGCAGGTGTCACGTGCCGAACAACCAGCCGCAGTATCGCACAGGCATTGTCCAGCGGCCTATCAGCCGCGGAACGTGCCTGGAGCTCTGCGACGGCGGAGCGGGCGTCGAAGGAACGGATGCCGTTCTTGGTCTTGCGCTGTACTTCCACGGTCTCGGCCGCGAGGAAGGCGTCGACGGCCTTCTGCGCGTCCTCGGGGGTGACGCCGTCGAGCCGGAGCTCCCACACGGAGGCGGTGAGCCGGTCGGCGAGTCCCGAGGTACGGGCCTCGACGGCGTCGGTGATGTCGAGGCCGGCCGGGAGCGACTCGTCGAGCAGGGCCCGCAGGGTCTCGGGGTCCCGTGCCTCGGTGAGGGCGATCTCCAGGTACTCGGCCTCGGAGCCCGTACCCGTGGGGGCGGCGTTGGCGTACGACACCTTGGGGTGCGGGGTGAATCCGGCCGAGTACGCCATGGGCACCTCGGCGCGGCGCAGCGCGCGCTCGAAGGCGCGCTGGAAGTCACGGTGGCTGGTGAACCGGAGGCGGCCGCGCTTGGTGTAGCGCAGTCGGATGCGCTGCACCGCCGGTGCGGGCGGCGGGCCTTCGGGCTGTCGCTTGCCCAGTGGTTCTTCTCCTCGGTGCGGGGCGGGCGCGGGTGCCGCGCCGCCCTCGAACAGACAGGGGGCCTCTGGGGGGCCCACCCGGCTCACCCCCGCTCTCGCGGGGAGATCTCGGATGTGGGCGCCGCGCCGGAGGCGGTTGTTGTACTACCCAGAGTACGCGTAGAGGCCGTCACCGGTTCCCCAGGCTCGGTCACCCGGGGGGCAGCAGCGCGACGGCCCGGCGCGGGGTCTCCCTCGCGCCGGGCCGTCGTCGGAGTGCTGTGCGGCTACTTGACGACCGTCAGCGGCAGCAGCTTCTTGCCTGTGGGGCCGACCTGGATCTCGGTCTGCATGGCCGGGCACACGCCGCAGTCGAAGCACGGCGTCCAGCGGCAGTCGTCGACCTCGGTCTCGTCGAGGGCGTCCTGCCAGTCCTCCCAGAGCCAGTCCTTGTCCAGGCCCGAGTCCAGGTGGTCCCAGGGGAGGACCTCCTCGTAGGTGCGCTCGCGGGTGGTGTACCAGGCGACGTCGACGCCCTGCTCGGGGAGCGTCTTGTCGGCGCAGGCCATCCAGCGGTCGTACGAGAAGTGCTCGCGCCAGCCGTCGAAGCGGCCGCCGTCCTCGTAGACCGCGCGGATGACGGCGCCGATGCGGCGGTCACCGCGGGAGAGGAGGCCCTCGACGATGCCGGGCTTGCCGTCGTGGTAGCGGAAGCCGATCGAGCGGCCGTACTTCTTGTCGCCGCGGATCTTGTCCCGGAGCTTCGCCAGGCGCGCGTCCGTCTCCTCCGCGGAGAGCTGCGGGGCCCACTGGAAGGGGGTGTGGGGCTTCGGGACGAAGCCGCCGATGGAGACCGTGCAGCGGATGTCGTTCTGGCCGGAGACCTCGCGGCCCTTGGCGATCACGTTGACCGCCATGTCACCGATCTGGAGGACGTCCTCGTCGGTCTCCGTCGGCAGGCCGCACATGAAGTACAGCTTCACCTGGCGCCAGCCGTTGCCGTAGGCCGTGGCGACCGTACGGATCAGGTCCTCCTCCGAGACCATCTTGTTGATGACCTTGCGCATGCGCTCGGAGCCGCCCTCGGGGGCGAAGGTCAGACCGGAGCGGCGACCGTTGCGGGTCAGCTCGTTCGCGAGGTCGACGTTGAAGGCGTCCACCCGGGTGGAGGGGAGCGAGAGGCCGATCTTGTCTTCCTCGTAGCGGTCCGCCAGGCCCTTGGCGATGTCGGCGATCTCCGTGTGGTCGGCGGAGGACAGCGAGAGCAGGCCGACCTCCTCGAAACCGGTCGCCTTGAGGCCCTTCTCGACCATCTCGCCGATGCCGGTGATGCTTCGCTCCCGCACGGGGCGCGTGATCATGCCGGCCTGGCAGAAACGGCAGCCGCGGGTGCAGCCGCGGAAGATCTCCACCGACATCCGCTCGTGGACCGTCTCGGCGAGCGGGACCAGCGGCTGCTTCGGGTAGGGCCACTCGTCGAGGTCCATGACCGTGTGCTTCGAGACGCGCCACGGCACGCCCGAGCGGTTCGGGACCACGCGGGCGATCCGGCCGTCCGGGAGGTACTCGACGTCGTAGAAGCCCGGGATGTAGACCGAGCCGGTCTTGGCGAGCCGGAGGAGGACCTCCTCGCGCCCGCCCGGTCGGCCCTCGGCCTTCCAGGCGCGGATGATCTCGGTCATGTCGAGGACGGCCTGCTCGCCGTCGCCGATGATCACCGCGTCGACGAAGTCCGCGATCGGCTCGGGGTTGAACGCGGCGTGGCCGCCGGCGAGCACGATCGGGTGGTCGACGGTGCGGTCCTTGGACTCCAGCGGGATGCCCGCCAGGTCGAGGGCCGTGAGCATGTTGGTGTAGCCGAGCTCCGTGGAGAAGCTCAGGCCGAAGACGTCGAACGCGCCGACCGGGCGGTGGCTGTCGACGGTGAACTGCGGGACGCCGTGCTCCCGCATCAGCTCTTCGAGGTCCGGCCAGACGCTGTACGTCCGCTCGGCCAGGACGCCCTCGCGCTCGTTCAGTACCTCGTAGAGGATCATGACGCCCTGGTTGGGCAGACCGACCTCGTACGCGTCCGGGTACATCAGTGCCCAGCGGACGTCGGCGGACTCCCACGGCTTGACCGTGGAGTTCAGCTCTCCACCGACGTACTGAATCGGCTTCTGCACGTGCGGGAGCAGAGCTTCGAGCTGCGGGAAGACAGACTCGGCAGCAGACATCTCGAACCTTCGTGAGCTGGCAGGGGGCGACTCTCAAGCGTACCCGGTGCTCAGTGGGTGAGTGGCGCCCTCAGTTCAGGGGCCGAGGCCCTGGCCCAGACCTGCGGAAACTCGTTCTCCCCCGCCGCACCGGCCGCCTCCTCCTGGCCGTGCAGGAGTCCCCAGGTGAAGGCGGACTCGCCGGCCGCGTGGGCCTGGATGGCGAGGTCGCGCAGGGCCTCGCGGGCGACGACGCTGTCCTGGTGTTCCCCGAGGACACTCTGGACGGCCTTCATCCGCTTGGCGAAGCGCTTGGCGGGCTTGCCGAGGGTGGGGGTGGCGGCCTCGGCGGCGTACCGGGCGCGCTTGGCCGCCTTGCGGGTCTCGTGCATCGCGAGGTCGCGGTCGTGGCCGGGCAGCAGGGCGAGGGCGTGTCCGGCACGCGTGGCGAGGCGGTCGTAGTCCTTGAGGACGGCGGCGGCGAGGACGGGTGCCGGGGCGTCGGCGGCGGCCTTGAGCAGCGGCGGGTCGGTGAGCAGCGCGTCGAGGGCGCCGAGCAGCGCGAGGTGGCGGGCGGAGTCGAGAGCGGCGAGGGTCTTGCGGCGGGCGCCGCCGCCGTGGGCGTTGTTCCAGATGCGCAGGCGGGCGCGGACGGGGCCGAGGACGAGGGTGCGGGGGATCGCGTCGAGGCGGGTGCGGAGGCGTTCGGTGAGGACCTCCTGGTCGCGGGCGACGCCCAGTTCGCCGGCGAGCCACTTGAGTTCGTCGCCGATCGGGTCGGTGGCGGCGCGGTCGAGGACCTTGCGGTAGCTCTTGAAGGCGCTGCGCAGGCGCCGGCAGGCGACGCGCATCTGGTGCACGGAGTCGGGGAGGTCGCGCCGCACGGCGGGGTCGAGGGCGACGATCGCCTCCACCTGGTCCCGTACGTAGGCGAGGACGCGGGCGCCCGCGGTGTCGGCCGGGGGTGAGGCGTACTCGGGCTCGGGCTCCCGGCCCGTCTCCGCCAGCGCCCGCGCGACCTTCGACGCCGACGCCGACGGGCGGATCCCCGCCTTCTTCAGGCGCTTCTCCACCGCGTCGAGGACGGTCGGGTCCGCGTCGTCGGCGAGTTCGACCTCGATCTCCGTCCAGGAGGTGTCCGGGCCCTCCGGGAGGCGTTCCGCGCGCACCGTGTCGACGGAGAGCTCGGCGAGCAGGGTGCCCTCGTCGTCCACCAGGTGGTGGACCTGGCGGGTGGAGCGGAGGCGGACGACCGGGACGACGGTCTCGGCGCGCGTGCGGGAGCGGACCAGACCCGCCAGGGCCTTGGGGAGGGTGTCGGAGAGCGGGGCCCTGATCTCGTCGCGGATCCCGGAGGCGACCGGGAACTTGAGGTGCCAGCCCGCGTCCCCGCCGCCCGTGCGGCGGCGCAGGGTCAGCGCGTCCGCGGCGAGCCGCAGGTCGGGCGTGTCGTAGTAGACCGCGTCGAGTTCGGCGACGCCCCGGTCCTCGACCGAGGCGACGCCGGGGGCCCGCGTCAGGTCGGGCAGCTCCGTCCGCGCCGTGGCTTCGTACTTCCGCTCGATCTCGCGCTTCGTCTCCGCCATGAATCGAATCTAGACGGGAAGTGAACGGAACGGGAGGGTGCCCCGCGCCCGCCTCAGGCCGACGCTGGCCGCCTCAGGCCGTCATCGGGCGCTGCACCTTGATCGACTGGAGCAGTCCGATGGCCACCCACACCGCGAACATCGACGAGCCGCCGTACGACACGAACGGCAGGGGCAGACCCGCCACCGGCATGATGCCGAGCGCCATGCCGATGTTCTCGAAGGACTGGAAGGCGAACCAGGCGATGATGCCGGCGGCGACGATCGTGCCGTAGAGCTCGGTGGTCTCGCGGGCGATCCGGCAGGCGCGCCAGAGGATCACACCGAGCAGCACGATGATCAGTCCGCCGCCGAGGAAGCCGAGCTCCTCGCCCGCGACGCTGAAGATGAAGTCGGTCTGCTGCTCGGGCACGAACTGGCCGCTGGTCTGGTGGCCGTTGAAGAGCCCCGCGCCGTACAGGCCTCCGGAGCCGATCGCGATGCGCGCCTGGTTGGTGTTGTAGCCGACGCCCGCCGGGTCGAGTTCGGGGTTGGCGAAGGCGGCGAAGCGGTTGATCTGGTACTCGTCGAGCAGGCCGAGCGCGGTGACCGCGACCGCACCCGCGATGCCGGCCCCGATGAGACCGAGGACCCAGCGGTTGGAGGCGCCGGAGGCGAGCAGCACACCGAGCACGATGACCGCCATGACCATCACCGAGCCGAGGTCCGGCATCAGCATGACGATGGCCATCGGCAGCGCGGCGAGGAGCAGGGACTTGGCGACGGTCCGGTGGTCCGGGTGCACCTGGTCACCGGCGTCGACCTTGGCCGCGAGCAGCATCGCCATGCCGAGGATGATCGTGATCTTCACGAACTCGCTGGGCTGGAGCGAGAAGCCGCCGCCGATCACGATCCACGCGTGCGCGCCGTTGATGGTCGCGCCGAGCGGGGTGAGCACGGCGAGGATCAGCACGATCGAGATGCCGTAGAGGATCGGCACCGCGCCGCGCAGGGTGCGGTGGCCGAGCCAGATCGTGCCGATCATCAACGCGAAGCCGATGCCGGTGTTCAGCGAGTGACGGAACAGGAAGGCGTACGGGTCGCCGCCGTTGAGCTCGGTGCGGCCGCGGGTGGCGGACCAGACGAGCAGCGCGCCGAGGAAGGACAGGGCGAGCGCGGAGAGCAGCATCGGCCAGTCGAGCCGGCGCAGCACCGAGTCCCGGGCGGTGAGCTTGGCGAGGGTGCCGCGCTCGGGGGCGTACCGGGAGACGGAGAAGCCGTGGGGTGCGGTCATCGGTTCAGTCTCCCGTCCTGCCGGGCGGCGGTCCCGCGAGCGGCTGTTGTCCGTCGCCCTGCTTCTCCGGGTCGACCAGCTGGGACTTCGGGTCGTACGCCTTGACGTCCGGCGCGTCGATGGTGCCGTCCGGCTGGACCTTCGGCAGCGCCGCCTGCGGCTTGGGCAGGAGGGCCCGCTTGAGGTCCTGGTTCCCGGAGTCGTCGAGGCCGTAGAGCGCGTCGTAGATGTTGCGCACCGCGGGACCCGAGGCACCGGAGCCCGTACCACCCTGGGAGATCGTCATGACGATGGTGAAGTCGTCGGTGTACGTGGCGAACCAGGAGGTCGTCTGCTTGCCGTAGACCTGCGCGGTACCGGTCTTGGCGCGCATCGGGATCTTGTCCTGCGGCCAGCCGCCGAACCGCCAGGCGGCGGTGCCGCCGGGCTCGACGACCGAGCGCAGTCCCTTGTCGAGGTCCCGGATCGTCTCGGCGTTGACCGGCAGCTTCCCGTGGGGCTCGGGCTTGATCTCCTGGACGCTCTTGCCGTCGGGGCTGATCACGGCCTTGCCGATGGTCGGGTTGAAGAGCGTGCCGCCGTTGCTGATGGCGGCGTAGGCGGTGGCCAGCTGGACGGGCGTGATGAGGACGTCGCCCTGGCCGATGGAGAAGTTGATGCTGTCGTAGGCCTTCAGCTGGTTGCCCTCGAGGCAGCTCTCATAGGCGATCTGCTCGACGTAGCTGCCCCCCTTCTTGCCCTGCTTGCACCAGGCGTCCTTGTTGGCCTCCCAGAACCTCTGCTTCCACTGGCGGTCCGGGATACGGCCGGTGACCTCGTTCGGCACGTCGATGCCGGTCTCGGAGCCGAAGCCGAAGTCACGGGCGGTCCGGTAGAACCAGTCGTGGGCGTCCTTCTTGGGCTTGAGGCCGCCGTCGCGGTTCCACTCCTGGTGGCCGAGACGGTAGAAGACGGTGTTGCAGGAGTACTTGAGGGCGTCCCCGAGGGTGATGGGGCCGTGCCCCTGGGACTCGAAGTTCGCGAAGCTCCGGTTGCCCATGCTGTAGGAGCTGCTGCAGAGGTACTTGTCGTTGAAGTCGTAGCCGGCCCGCACGGCCGCGCTCGCCGACACGACCTTGAAGACGGAGCCGGCGGGCGCCTGGCCCTGGATGGCCCGGTTGAGCAGCGGGTAGTTGGAGTCCTTGCTGGTGAGCTGGGCGTAGTCCTTGCCGGAGATGCCGCCGACCCAGGCGTTGGGGTCGTAGTCGGGCTGGGACGCCATCGCGACGACGCGACCGGTCTTGGACTCCATGACGACGACGGCGCCGGCGTCGGCCTCGTACTTCCGGCCGGTGATCTTGTCGGTCTCGCCGCGGACCGTCTTCATCGCCTGGGCGAGTTCGTACTCGGCGACGGCCTGGACACGGGCGTCGATGCTGGTGACGAGGGTGGAGCCGGGCACACCCGGATCGGACTGGGTCTGGCCCATGACCCGGCCGACCTTGTCCACCTCGTACGACGTGACGCCCGCCTTGCCGCGCAGCTCCTTGTCGTAGGTGCGTTCGATGCCGGAGCGGCCGATCTGGTCGGATCGCAGATAGGGCGATTCGGTGTCCTTGGCCTTCTGGATCTCCTCGTCGGTGACCGGCGAGAGGTAGCCGAGCACCTGCGCGGTGCGGGCCTTGCCGGGGGCCGTGTAACGGCGTACGGCGGTCAGCTCGGCCGAGATGCCGGGGAAGTCCTCGGTGGACTCCCGGATCCGCAGGGCCTGCTGCGTGGTGGCCTCGTCGGTGATCGGGATCGGCTGGTAGGGGGAACCGTTCCAGCAGGGCTTGGGGGTCTGGGAGTCGCAGAGCCGGACCTTGTCCATGACGTCCTTGGGCTTCATGCCGAGGACGCCCGCCAGACGGGTGAGGACGGCCTTGCCGTCGTCCTTCATCTTCATCAGGTCCGTGCGGGACGCCGAGACCACGAGCCGGGTCTCGTTGTCGGCGAGCGGGACGCCCCGGGCGTCGAGGATCGAGCCGCGGACGGCGGGCTGGACGACGCGCTGGATGTTGTTGCTCTTCGCCTCCTCGGCGTACTCCTTGCCGTTGCGGATCTGGAGGTACCAGAGGCGTCCGCCGAGGGTGAGGAGGAGGGAGAAGACCAGGATCTGGATGATCACGAGCCGGACCTGGACCCTGGGGGTCCGCCCGGTCTCCGGGATGTTGCTCATGCTGCCGGTGCCCCCTCGCTCACAGTCGCTTGACTCCCTTGATGCGGCCTGCGCGTGCCGCTCTCGTCCGGGCGGCCTTGACGCGCAGGCCGCCGCGCTGGTTGCCGATCTGCAGGCCGGTGCCCGAGCTGAGCCAGCCGGAGGCGACGTCCGTGCCGGCCGAGGTGTCGGCGGCGAGCGGGTCGTTCTCCGCGCGCCGGGCCAGCGCCATGATCAGCGGCACGGTGAAGGGCGCGAGAAGCAGGTCGTAGAGGGCCGCGGTGAACAGCAGGAAGCCGAGGCCGACATGGCGGGCGGCGGTGTCGCCGACGAGGGCGCCGACCCCCGCGTACAGCAGGGTGGAGCCGATCGACGCTGCGACGACCACGGCCATCGGGCCACTGGCGGACTTGAGCTTGCCGTTGTCGGGGCGGGCGAGTCCGGCGAGGTAGCCGATGACGCAGAGGACCAGGGCGTAGCGGCCGGCGGCGTGGTCGGCGGGCGGGGCGAGGTCGGCGAGGAGTCCGGCCCCGAAGCCGATGAGGGAGCCGCTGACCGGGCCGTACACGAGCGCGAGACCGAGGACGGTCAGCAGGACGAGATCGGGTACGGCGCCGGGGAGCTGGAGCCGCGCGAGGACGGAGACCTGGATGACCAGGGCGACGACGACGAGCGTGGCGGAGAGCAGGATCCGGTTGAACTTCATGCCTCAGTCCCCCTGCTGGTCGTTCGGCTGCTCGTTCTCGGGTTTCTGCCCCTGCTGTTGCTGGCCGGGCTGCACCCCTGGCTGCTGCTCCCCCTGCGCCTGGCCCTGCGGCTGGTCGCCCTGCACCTGGCCCTCGACCTGGCCCTGCGGCTGCTGCTCCCCCGCCGGGGGCGGCGGCGTGACCGTGACGGTGACGGTCGGCGCGGGCTTCGGCTTGGGCGGCAGGACCATGTCGCGCGGGTTGGTGCGCGGGGCCTGGACGACGACGCCGACGATGTCGAGCTTGGAGAAGCTCACGTACGGGCGGACGTAGATGTTGCGGGTGAGGCCGCCGCCGAGCGGGTCGACGCGGACGACCTCGCCGACCGGGACGCCGGGCACGAAGGGCTTGCTCGCCTGCGAGCCGAAGGTGACGAGCCGGTCGCCGTTCTTCACCTTCGCCTTGCCGTTGAGGAGCTGGACGAGGAGCGGCCCGTTGCCCTGGCCGGTGGCGAAGCCCAGTTCGTCCGAGTTCTCCATGCGGGTGCCGACGGTGAAGTCGGGGTCGCTGGCGAGGAGCACGGTCGCGGTGGAGGGGCCGACGGTGGTGACGCGGCCGACCAGGCCGGAGCCGTTCAGCACGGTCATGTCCCGCTCGATGCCGTCGTTGGCGCCGGCGTCGATGGTGACCGTCCAGGAGAAGCCCTGGGCCGCTCCTATGGCGATGACCTCGGCGCCCTTGATGCCGTACTGCCCGGCGCCGGCCGTCTTGAGGAGGGTGTCGAGCTCGCGGAGGCGGCTGCGGTTGCGGTCGTCGCTGCCGAGCTTGGCCTTGAGGGCCGCGTTCTCGCGCTCCAGGGCGGCGAGGCGGTCGTGCCGCTCCCCCGAGTCGCGCACCGCGCCTATGGCGTTGCCGATCGGGTCGACGGCCGCCGCGACACCGTTCTCGACCGGTCCGAAGACCGCCGCGGCCGCCTGTCGGGCGCCGTCGACGGGTGACTCCTCGCCGCCGCGGATGTCCACCGTGATCAGTGCGAACGCGATGGCGATCAGCAGCACCAGGAGCAGCCGGCTCTCTCGTGTGTCCCTCACGTGCGGCGGCCGTGCCTTTCCTCGTGGTTCGGTTGTTCCGTGCGGTTCGTGCGGGTTCGTGTCGTTATATCAACGATCGGCCGTACGGGGGGTCTTGCCACCCGTGCGGCCGATCGCGAGCCGATAGCCGCCCATTCGTTATCGGCGGGGCTGGGCGTCCAGGACCTGCTGGAGGGCTTCGAACTCCTCCACGCACTTGCCGGAGCCCAGCGCCACGGAGTCCAGCGGATCCTCGGCAATGTGGATCGGCATCCCGGTCTCACGGCGGAGCCGCTCGTCCAGGCCGCGCAGCAGGGCGCCGCCACCCGTGAGAACGATGCCGCGGTCCATCACGTCACCGGAGAGCTCGGGCGGGCACTTGTCGAGCGTCGTCTTCACGGCGTCGACGATGGCGTTGACCGGCTCCTCGATGGCCTTGCGGACCTCGGCGGCCGAGATGACCACGGTCTTGGGCAGACCGGAGACGAGGTCACGCCCGCGGATCTCGGTGTGCTCGTCCTTGTCGAGGTCGTACGCCGAGCCGATGGTGATCTTGATCTGCTCGGCGGTCCGCTCACCGAGGAGGAGCGAGTACTCCTTCTTGATGTGCTGGATGATCGCGTTGTCGAGCTCGTCGCCGGCCACCCGGATCGACTGTGCTGTGACGATTCCGCCGAGCGAGATCACGGCGACCTCGGTGGTGCCGCCGCCGATGTCGACGACCATGTTGCCCGTGGCCTCGTGGACCGGCAGGCCCGATCCGATGGCGGCGGCCATGGGCTCTTCGATGATGTGCACCTGGCGGGCGCCGGCCTGCGTCGAGGCCTCGATGACGGCGCGGCGCTCCACTCCGGTGATGCCGGAGGGCACGCAGACGACGACCCGGGGGCGGGCCAGGTAGCGGCGCTTGTGGATCTTGAGGATGAAGTAGCGCAGCATGCGCTCGGTGATCTCGAAGTCGGCGATCACGCCGTCCTTCAGGGGCCGGACGGCGACGATGTTGCCGGGCGTCCGGCCGATCATCTTCTTCGCCTCGGCGCCGACCGCCAGGATGCCGCCGGTGTTGGTGTTGATCGCGACGACGGACGGCTCGTTCAGAACGATGCCTCGGCCCCTGACGTACACCAGCGTGTTGGCGGTCCCGAGGTCGACAGCCATGTCACGGCCGATGAACGACATTGAGTTCCCCTTGTTTCCCATGAGGATGCGTCGAGCCTTCCCAATCGGAGCGTTGACGGCTTCTCAGGTAGGCGAGGTGGTGCGAAGTGGTGGGTGTTCGGGTGCTACGGCGTGGAGTTTTCCATCGTAGTGCCGCCCACCCGGATACCGCGCGGTGGTCCACCTCTGTACAGGTGACGACAGGACGGTGCTACGCGTTCCCGGTCCCGCCGTTCATATGCCCGGGGGCGACCGAAATTCCTTCGGTCGCCCCAGGCGCGTTGCGGTGGATGGCTGACTTCGGGTCAGAACGGGATGTACCCGGTCGGCCCTGTCCGCCCTGTCCGCCGTCTCCGGATCAGGCCAGGCCGGGGAAGAAGATCTTCAGCTCCCGGGCGGCGGACTCCTCGGAGTCCGAGGCGTGGATCAGGTTCTCGCGGACGATGGTGCCGTAGTCGCCACGGATGGAGCCGGGGGCGGCGGCGATCGGGTCGGTCGGGCCGGCCAGGGTCCGCAGGCCCTCGATGACGCGCTCGCCGTCGACGACCAGGGCGACGACCGGGCCGGACTGCATGAAGCCCATCAGCGGCTCGTAGAAGGGCTTGCCCTTGTGCTCTCCGTAGTGCTGCTCCAGCGTCTCCTGGCTCAGCTCGCGCAGTTCGAGCGCGGAGATCGTCCAGCCGGCCTTGCGCTCGATACGACCGATGATCTCGCCGATCAGGCCACGGCGGACGGCGTCGGGCTTGAGCAGGACGAGCGTGCGCTGGCTCACGGTGGGGCTCCTTAGTGCGGTGTGCGGGACTCAGAGGCTACAGGGCTCGTCCGGCCACCGATTACTCAGCGTCAGGCCCTCCCCAGCCCGCCCCGCGCGGCGCCGCACCGCCCCTGCACGGGGCCCTGCGCGCCACCCGCGTGGCGACGCGCCGCCCACGTGGCGACGGCCCGGGCCCGGGCGGGCCCGGCCCTGGCGGCTAGCCCGCCTCCGGGGCCGGTGCGCCGGCCTCCGCGGCCTCCGCCTGGGCGGCCCAGCGGGCCTTGGCCTCGTCGATCTTCGCGCCGTAGTGGCAGGAGGCCCACCACAGCGCCGCGAAGACCGCGCCGAGGAAGAACATCACCGGGACCACGAAACCGCTCGCGATCAGGGCGATCTGCAGCGCCCAGCCGAGCTGGACGCCGCCCGGGCGGGTGATCATCCCGCACAGCAGGACCGAGAGCAGCATCGCGACACCGCAGACCCACCAGACCGTGGCCATCGACAGGCTGTCGTCCTTCATGGCGACGAGCCCGGCGAAGCCGATCACGAAGAACTCGCCGATCAGCGTCGAGGCACAGAGCGTACGCATCGGATTCAGCGCCTTCCGAGCAGCAGCCGGGCGTCCCCGACCGTGAAGATCGAACCGGTCACGAGCACACCCGCGCCGCTGTACTCGCCCTCTTCCTCCGCGAGGGTGATGGCCGTCTCGATCGCGTCGTCCAGACGCGGCTCGACGACCACCCGGTCCTCGCCGAACACCTCCACGGCGACCGCCGCGAGCGCGTCGACGTCCGTGGCGCGCGGGTTGGAGTTCGCCGTCACGACGACCTCGGCGAAGATCGGCTCGAAGGCTTCGAGCAGGCCCTTGGCGTCCTTGTCGGCGCTGGTGGAGACCACGCCGATGAGCCGGGAGAAGCCGAAGGACTCGCTGATGCCCTCGGCGGTGGCCCGCGCGCCGTGCGGGTTGTGCGCCGCGTCCAGGATGACCGTCGGGGACTTGCGGACGACCTCAAGGCGGCCCGGGGAGGCCACCTGGGCGAAGGCGCGCCGGATGGTGTCGACGTCCAGGGTGCGGGCGTGCTCCGCACCGATCCCGAAGAAGGCCTCGACCGCGGCGAGGGCGACCGAGGCGTTGTGCGCCTGGTGCGCGCCGTGCAGCGGAAGGAAGACCTCGTCGTACTCGCCGCCGAGTCCGCGCAGGGTGAGCAGCTGGCCGCCGACCGCGACCTCGCGGGAGACGATGCCGAACTCCATGCCCTCGCGGGCCACCGTCGCGTCGACCTCGACGGCCTTCTTCAGCATCACCTGGGCCGCGTCCACCGGCTGCTGGGCCAGGACGACCGTCGCGCCCTGCTTGATGATCCCGGACTTCTCGACCGCGATCTCGCCGGGCGTCCCGCCGAGCCGGTCGGTGTGGTCCAGGTCGATCGGGGTGACGACGGCGACCTGCGCGTCGATCACGTTCGTCGCGTCCCAGGTGCCGCCCATGCCGACCTCGACGACCGCCACGTCCACGGGCGCGTCGGCGAAGGCCGCGTACGCCATGCCCGTGATGACCTCGAAGAAGGAGAGGCGGTACTCCTCGCGGGAGTCGACCAGCTCCACGTACGGCTTGATGTCCTGGTACGTCTCGATGAACCGCTCGGCGGAGATCGGGGCGCCGTCCAGGCTGATGCGCTCGGTGATCGTCTGCACGTGCGGCGAGGTGTACCGGCCGGTGCGCAGGTCGAAGGCGGCGAGCAGCGCCTCGATCATCCGGGCCGTGGACGTCTTGCCGTTCGTCCCGGTGATGTGGATGGAGGGGTACGCGCGCTGGGGCTCGCCCAGGACGTCCATGAGCGCCGCGATACGGGTCACCGAGGGCTCGAGCTTGGTCTCGCCCCAGCGGGTCGACAGCTCGGTCTCGACCTCGCGGAGCGCCTTGTCCACCTCCGGGTCGGCGGGCCGGGCGGGCACGGGGTCGCCCTGCGGCGGACCGGCCTGGGCGCGCAGGGTGCGGCTGCCGGCCTCGATCACCGCCAGGTCGGGGTCTCGGTCGGTCTCGGCGGCGACGATGTCGTCGAACTGGTCGGTCTCGCCGAACTCGTCGGACTCGTCGAACTGGTCGCGGGGCTCACTCACGGGCCCAGTCTACGGAGCGGCACCGACAGGACCATGGACCCACCCCTTTCGGGACTTTCGGCCCGCCGTCCGCCGGACGGGCCGGGCAAACTTGGCGATCATGGACATAGGCATCGACCTCGGCACCGCGAACACCCTTCTCTACGCCCGCGGCCAGGGCATCGTGCTCAACGAACCGTCGGTGGTGGCGGTCCAGGAGGGCTCGCGGTCGGCGCTCGCGGTGGGCACGGAGGCGAAGGAGACGATCGGCCGGACGCCCGGTTCGATCACGGCGATCCGGCCGCTGCGGGACGGCGTGATCAGCGACTACGAGGCCGCCGAGGAGATGATCCGGCACTTCGTCCGCAAGGCGGTGAAGGGGCGCAGGCCGCGGACCCGGATGGTGGTCTGCGTGCCGAGCGGGGTGACGCCGGTGGAGCGGCGGGCGATCGTGCACGCCTCGCGCTCGGCGGGCGCCCGCGCGGTCCATCTCATCGAGGAGCCGATGGCGGCGGCGATCGGGGCGGGGCTGCCGGTCGCCTCTCCGCGCGGCTCGATGGTCGTGGACATCGGCGGCGGTACGACGGAGGTGGCGGTGATCTCGCTCGGCGGCATCGTCACGGCGCAGTCGCTGCGGGTCGGCGGCGACCGTCTTGACGCGGCGATCACCGACTTCGTCCGCAAGGAGCACTCGCTGCTGATCGGGGAGCGCACGGCGGAGGACGTGAAGGTGGCGATCGGCTCGGCGTGGCCGGTACCGGGCGAGGAGGAGCGGGAGCGGGCGACGTTCACGGTACGGGGCCGGGAGAAGGTCAGCGGGCTGCCGAAGACGCTGGAGCTGACGGTCGCGGAGGTGCGGGCGGCCCTGGACGAGCCGGTGGAGGCGATCATCGCGGCGGTGCGGGCGACCCTCGAGGAGTGCCCGCCGGAGCTCTCGGGCGACGTGATGGAGCACGGCATCGTCCTCACGGGCGGCGGCGCGCTGCTGCCGGGCCTGGACCTGCGGATGGCCTCGGCGACGGGCATCCCGGTCTTCGTCGCGGACGACCCGCTGGACTGCGTGGCCCTCGGCTCGGGCCGCTGCGTGGAGGAGTTCGACAGCCTGCAGCGGGTGCTGGGGCGGGCGGAGAGCGGACGCTGATCCCCCGCCGCCCTGAGGGGCGGGCGCTACGCGCGCGGGCGGGGCGCTACGCGCGCGTGAAGCCCGTGGGCAGGAGCGCCGTCACCGTGTACGTACGGCCGTCAGGGCCCGCCGACAGGCTGCCGCCCATGCTCGTGACCCGCTCCTCCATGGAGAACAGGCCGGTGCCCGTGGACACCGGGGCGCGGTCCGGCGGGTTCTCGGGGAGCGGATTGCGGACCTCGACGCGCAGGTCGCGGCCGGCCACCTCGATCGTGACCGTCACCGGCAGCCCCGGTGCGTGCTTGGCCGCGTTCGTCAGGCACTCCTGGACGACGCGGTGCACGGCCGCCTGCCGCAGCGGCGAGAGCGCCTTCGCCTCCTCGGCGACCACGAGGTCGACCGGGCCACCCATCCGCTCGCTCTCGGCCGCGAGCGCGTCGAGCCCTTCGAGACCGGGCGTCGCCGCGCCCCCGTCGGCCCGCCGCACGATGGTCTCGTTCAGCATGTGGTGGGCCCGCCGCGCGGTGTCCGCGAGCTCCTCGAAGTCCGACTGGTACGTCGCGCCCCTGGCCCGTACGGCGAGCACCTCGGCCCGTACGGCGAGCACGGTCAGCTCGCGCCCGACCAGGTCGTGGACGTCCCGCCCGACCGAGATCCGCTCCTCCTGGACGGCCTGCCGTGCCGCCGCCTCCGCCCGCTGCGACTCCAGGGCGCGCACCAGGTCCTGGCGGTTCGCGCCGATGCCGACGCCTGCGGCGAGGACGCCGATGGGCACGACGAGGCTGAGGAAGTCGCTGAGGGTCTCGCCGTGCCGGGCCGGCCAGCCGGGCATCAGGAACAGGGAGTAGGCCACGGCCACGTAGAGCACGGTCGCGACGACGGCGACCGCGCGGCCCCGGAACCGGCCGAGGGAGTACAGCGCGAACTGGATCATCGTCAGTTCGTGCAGCCAGCCCATCAGGGCGAGCGCCACCAGGTACGGCACCCAGGGCAGCCGGCGCCGCAGGACGAGCGTCGCGGCCCCGGCCGCCAGGACCAGGGAGGCGGTGGCGCCGGTCAGCGAGTTGTCGGCGCGGGCCAGGCCCGGCACGTCGAGGGACATCAGCGCAAAGGCGCTCACCGCCGTCACGACGTCGAGCGCGCGCGGCGTACCCGCCCACCGGTCCACGCGGCGGCGCAGCGCGGGGAAGGCGGGCAGTCGGGGCATGCCCTCCATCATCCAGGGTCCTTCGACCCGTCGTACCGGACTTAAGTCACTTCAGGTGTGAGATCGGGCACTCCGGTCAATCCGCTGTTTGATCAATGAATACGCATGAATCGCCCCAGGAACGGAGGAGGGCCCGGAACCGAACGGTTCCGGGCCCTCCTCCTTGTGTCGCTCTAGGCCTGCGGCAGCCGCTCCAGCTGCGCCTGGATGCGGGCGATGTCCTCGTCCGCCCTGGCGAGCCGGGTACGGATCTTCTCCACGACGTTGTCCGGCGCCTTGGCGAGGAACGCCTCGTTGCCGAGCTTCCCGTTGGCCTGCGCCTTCTCCTTCTCGGCGGCGGCCAGGTCCTTCGCGAGCCGCTTCCGCTCGGCCTCGACGTCGATCGTCCCGGAGAGGTCGAGCGCGACGGTGGCGCCGGCGACGGGGAGGGAGGCTGTGGCGGAGAAGCCCTCGCCCTCCGGCTGAAGGCGCAGCAGCTGACGGATGGCCGCCTCGTGCGAAGCGAGCGCGGTACCGGTCAGGTCCAGGCGGGCCGGGACCTTCTGGCCGGGCTGCAGCCCCTGGTCGGAACGGAACCGGCGGACCTCGGTGACGACCTGCTGGACCAGCTCGATCTCCTTCTCGGCGGCCTCGTCGCGGAAGCCCGAGTCGGTCGGCCAGTCGGCGATGACGACCGACTCCTTGCCGGTGAGCGTGGTCCAGAGCGTCTCCGTGACGAACGGGACGATCGGGTGAAGCAGCCGCAGCATCACGTCCAGGACCTCGCCGAGGACCCGGCCGGAGACCTTCGCCTGCTCGCCGCCAGCGAAGAACGTGGTCTTCGACAGCTCGACGTACCAGTCGAAGACCTCGTCCCACGCGAAGTGGTAGAGCGCGTCGGCGAGCTTCGCGAACTGGTAGTCGTCGTAGAACGCGTCGACCTCGGCGACGGTCTTGTTGAGCCGCGAGAGGATCCAGCGGTCCGTCGCGGACATCTCCGACGCGTCGGGCAGCGGGCCCTCGACCGTGGCGCCGTTCATCAGCGCGAAGCGGGTGGCGTTCCAGATCTTGTTGGCGAAGTTCCGGGAGGCCTTGACCCAGTCCTCGCCGATCGGGACGTCGACGCCCGGGTTGGCTCCGTTGGCCAGGGTGAAGCGGACGGCGTCGGAGCCGTACTCGTTCATCCAGTCCAGCGGGTTGACCGCGTTGCCGAAGGACTTCGACATCTTCTTGCCGAACTGGTCGCGGACCATGCCGTGCAGGGCGATGGTGTGGAACGGCGGGGTGCCGTCCATCGCGTACAGGCCGAACATCATCATCCGGGCGACCCAGAAGAAGAGGATGTCGTAACCGGTGACCAGGACCGAGTTCGGGTAGAACTTCGCGAGGCTCTCGGTCTGCTCGGGCCAGCCGAGCGTGGAGAACGGCCACAGGCCGGAGGAGAACCAGGTGTCCAGGACGTCGGTGTCCTGGTGCCAGCCCTCGCCCGTCGGCGGCTCCTCGTCGGGGCCGACGCAGACGATCTCGCCGTTCGGGCCGTACCAGACGGGGATGCGGTGGCCCCACCACAGCTGCCGCGAGATGCACCAGTCGTGGAGGTTGTCGACCCAGTCGAAGTACCGCTTCTCCATCTCCTGCGGGTGGATCTTGACCTTGCCGTCGCGGACGGCGTCACCCGCGGCCTTGGCGAGCGGGCCGACCTTGACCCACCACTGCATGGACAGGCGCGGCTCGATGGTCGTCTTGCAACGCGAGCAGTGGCCGACGGAGTGGACGTACGGGCGCTTCTCGGCGACGATCCGGCCCTCGGCGCGCAGGGCGGCGACGATGGCCGAGCGGGCCTCGAGGCGGTCCAGGCCCTGGAAGGGGCCGTGGGCGGTGATGACGGCGCGCTCGTCCATGACGGCGAGGTTCGGCAGGCCGTGGCGCTGGCCGATCTCGAAGTCGTTCGGGTCGTGGGCGGGCGTCACCTTGACGGCGCCGGTGCCGAACTCGGGGTCGACGTGCTCGTCGGCGACGACCGGGATCCGGCGGCCGGTCAGCGGCAGCTCGATCTCGGTGCCGACCAGGTGCTTGTACCGATCGTCGTCCGGGTGGACGGCGACGGCCGTGTCGCCGAGCATCGTCTCGGCACGCGTCGTCGCGACGACGATGGAGGCGTCACCGTCGCCGTAGCGGATGGAGACGAGCTCGCCGTCGTCGTCCTGGTACTCGACCTCGATGTCGGAGATGGCCGTCAGACAGCGCGGGCACCAGTTGATGATGCGCTCGGCGCGGTAGATCAGCTCGTCGTCGTAGAGCCGCTTGAAGATGGTCTGGACGGCCTGCGACAGCCCCTCGTCCATGGTGAAGCGCTCACGGGACCAGTCGACACCGTCGCCGAGACGGCGCATCTGGCCGCTGATCTGGCCGCCGGACTCGGCCTTCCACTGCCAGACGCGCTCGACGAACGCCTCGCGCCCCAGGTCGTGGCGGGACTTGCCCTCCTTGGCGAGTTCGCGCTCGACGACGTTCTGGGTGGCGATGCCGGCGTGGTCCATACCGGGCTGCCACAGCGTCTCGTAACCCTGCATGCGCTTGCGGCGGGTGAGGGCGTCGATCAGCGTGTGCTCGAAGGCGTGGCCCAGGTGGAGCGAGCCGGTGACGTTCGGCGGCGGGATGACGATGGTGTACGGGGGCTTCTCGCTCTTCGCGTCGGCCTCGAAGTAACCGCGCTCTACCCAGCGCTCGTACAGCGGCCCTTCTACCTCGGCCGGCGCGTACTGGGTCGGCAGTTCGGTGGTGGGCGCTGTCTGCTGCTGAGTGTTCTCGGTCACGGGGTCAGTTTAGGGGTGTCTCGGGGGTGTCCCGAAACGCGTTTGTTCCGTAACGGTGTGCCCCCCGCCGCCCATGCGGGGCACGGCTTCCGACAGGATGTTCGCAGGCATAAACATCTTGTGAGGGGAACCTGTCGATGAGCTACAACCAGCCGGGACCGTACGGCGGTCAGCCGCAGCAGCCCGGGCCGTACGGCCAGCCGGGCCCCTACGGCCAGCAGCCCGGCCCGTACGGCCAGCAGCCGCAGGCACCGCAGCCCGGCTACGGCTACCCCCAGCAGGCCCCTCAGGGCGTGCCGCCGCAGCAGCCCCCCTACGGCTACCCGCAGCAGCAGCCCCAGTACGGCCAGCAGCCCCCGTACGGCGCCCCCCAGGGCCAGGGCGGCTACATGCCGCCCCCGCCGCCGGTGAAGAAGTCGAAGACGGGGCTGATCATCGGCGCGTCGATCGTGGCCCTCGCGCTGATCGCCGGTGGCGCCTGGTACTTCACCTCGGGCGGTGGCGGCTCGTCCGTCGCGAACGACGGCCCGCACAAGCTGATCACTCCGGAGACCGTGCTCACCGAGTACAAGAAGTCCAAGGAGGAGAGCGGCGGTTCCAGCTCGGACGGCGACGACTTCTTGAAGGACGCCGAGAAGAACGGCGTGAAGAACGCGAAGCAGGTCGAGGCCGGCTACGAGGTGAAGGACACTACTAACCCGCTGGGAGGGAAGCTGCTCCAGTTCGGCGGAGTGTACGGCGAGATCGCCGACCCGGAGGCCGTCGTGGACGGCGTCTTCGCCACCATCAAGGCCGAGTCCGAGAAGGACAAGGACGCCGAGGCGGAGCTGCTCGGTGAGCCCAAGCCGTACACGCCCGAGGGGTTCGACGGCGCGGTACTGAAGTGCCAGCAGATCAAGAGCAAGCCGAAGGCCGGCGCTGACGCGGGCGCAGGTCCGACGGAGTTCACGATCTCGGTGTGCGTGTGGGGCGACCACAGCACCCTCGGCTTCGTGATGCCCATGGACATGGCCTCGCTACTGAGCGGCAAGGGCACCGCCCCGGAGGAGGCCGCCTCCATCACGGCCAAGTTCCGCAAGGAAGTCCGCGTCAAGGCTTGACCTCGATACCTGTCAACGGTGTCCGGCCACCAGTTAATGGGCCGGACACCGTTGGAGGTCGTACGTTGCCCCATAGGGCGCTACCTACGACCTGCCGAGGTCGCACGCCGCACGCGCGTGACGATCCTTCACACCGATGTTCACGAGAACCGGATAGCAGAACCCGTCGCGGAGCATGTCTCCTGCATAGCCGCACGCCTGCGTGATCTTCGGACCGACCTTGTAACCCACGTCGTGCAGGTACGTCTGGCACGCGGTGATCGACGCCTGAGCAGGCGCGGCAGTCACCACCGGCACGATTGTCGCGGCGCCGGCCACGCACAGCGTCGCGATCACGCGCTGGGCCTTCGATCGAAGCATCTGTTTCCCCCGGTACTAGGTGGAACTGGCAGTTGGTCGAGAGCCAGCAGATCATGATCGAAATCGCCATCGCAAGAACAGGTATTCGACGTGGCCGGAATGAGGCACCCTGCGCACAAGGGCGCCCGGCCGGTTGTCTTCAACCGGCCGGGCGCCCTTGTGCGTTACCTCGTTACGCCGACTTCTCGTGCCTGCCGTCGTTCTTCACGATGCGCGGGACCAGGGTCGGGTTCACGTTGTTGTGGACGACGTCGGCGGTGATGACCACGCGGGCCACGTCCTTGCGGGACGGGACCTCGTACATCACCGACATGAGGACCTCTTCCATGATGGCGCGCAGGCCGCGCGCGCCCGTGCCGCGCAGGATCGCCTGGTCGGCGATGGCCTCCAGGGCCGGGCGGTCGAAGTCCAGCTCCACGCCGTCGAGTTCGAAGAGGCGCTGGTACTGCTTCACCAGCGCGTTGCGGGGCTCGACCAGGATCTTCAGGAGCGCTTCGCGGTCCAGGTTGTGCACCGAGGTGATGACCGGGAGGCGGCCGATGAACTCCGGGATCATCCCGAACTTCACCAGGTCCTCCGGCATGACCTCCTGGAACTGGTCGCTCGCCTCGATCTCCCGCTTCGAGCGGATCGTCGCACCGAAGCCGATGCCCTTCGCGCCCGCCCGCGACTCGATGATCTTCTCCAGGCCGGCGAAGGCGCCGCCCACGATGAAGAGCACGTTCGTCGTGTCGATCTGGATGAACTCCTGGTGCGGGTGCTTGCGGCCGCCCTGGGGCGGGACCGAGGCCGTCGTGCCCTCCAGGATCTTCAGGAGGGCCTGCTGGACGCCCTCGCCCGAGACGTCGCGCGTGATCGACGGGTTTTCGCTCTTGCGGGCGACCTTGTCGATCTCGTCGATGTAGATGATCCCGGTCTCGGCCTTCTTGACGTCGTAGTCCGCCGCCTGGATCAGCTTGAGCAGGATGTTCTCGACGTCCTCACCGACATAGCCGGCCTCCGTCAGCGCCGTCGCGTCGGCGATGGCGAACGGGACGTTCAGCATGCGCGCCAGCGTCTGGGCCAGGAGCGTCTTGCCGGAGCCCGTCGGGCCGAGCAGCAGGATGTTGGACTTCGCCAGCTCGATGGCGTCGTCACGGCCCGCGCCGCCGCCGTTCTCGCCGGCCTGGACGCGCTTGTAGTGGTTGTACACCGCGACCGAGAGGGCCTTCTTGGCCGGCTCCTGGCCGACCACATAGCCCTCGAGGAACTCGTAGATCTCGCGGGGCTTGGGAAGCTCTTCCCAGCGCACCTCGCTCGTCTCGGCGAGTTCTTCCTCGATGATCTCGTTGCAGAGGTCGATGCACTCATCGCAGATGTACACACCGGGTCCCGCGATGAGCTTCTTCACCTGCTTCTGGCTCTTTCCGCAGAACGAGCACTTGAGCAGATCGCCGCCATCACCGATGCGTGCCACGAGGTGCTTCCCCTTCGCCTGGGAGCGCTTGGTTCAGCGACTCCTGGTGCCTCATATTCGACGGTACCTTGCCGGGCCCCCCGTTCGGGCCCCCCTTGGCACGGTTCACATGGTCGGGATTCGGCCACACGAACCGTGCCAGGGGAAGGTCGAGCGTCAGGCTGCCGCGGCGGCCGTGCTCTTGCGGGTCGAGACGATCTGGTCGACCAGGCCGTACGCGAGGGCGTCCTCGGCGGTCAGGATCTTGTCGCGCTCGATGTCGTCGCGGATCTTCTCGATGGGCGTGGAGGAGTGCTTGGCCAGCATCTCCTCCAGCTGGGTGCGCATGCGCAGGATCTCGTTGGCCGCGATCTCCAGGTCGGAGAGCTGCTCACGGCCGGTGCCGCCGGACGGCTGGTGGATCAGGACGCGCGCGTTCGGCAGGGCCATGCGCTTGCCCGGGGTGCCGGCGGCGAGCAGGACCGCGGCGGCGGAGGCCGCCTGGCCCATGCAGACCGTCTGGATGTCCGGCTTCACGAACTGCATCGTGTCGTAGATGGCCGTGAGGGCGGTGAAGGAGCCGCCCGGGCTGTTGATGTAGATCGAGATGTCGCGGTCCGGGTCCATCGACTCCAGGCACAGCAGCTGCGCCATGACGTCGTTGGCGGAGGCGTCGTCGATCTGCACGCCGAGGAAGATCACGCGCTCCTCGAAGAGCTTCGCGTACGGGTCGTACTCACGGATGCCCTGCGAGGTGCGCTCGACGAAGCGCGGGACCACGTAGCGGTTGTCCATCGGCGCGCCCGTGTAGAGGCCGCTCGCGGAGAGGTTGTTCTGCATCTGGTTGTTCACCGTCCTGGTGGCGTTCGGTGGTGGCTGGGGCTCTTCAGCGGACTGCCGGGCTCAGGCGCCCGTGCCGCCGCCGCCGGGAACGCCCGCGGCGTGCGTGATGATGTCGTCGATGAGGCCGTAGGCCTTGGCCTCGTCCGCCGTGAACCAGCGGTCGCGGTCACCGTCGCGGATGATCGTCTCGACGGTCTGCCCGGAGTGGTGCGCGGTGATCTCGGCCATGCGCTTCTTCGTGCGCAGCAGGTACTCGGCCTGGATCTTGATGTCCGAGGCCGTACCGCCGATGCCGGCGGAACCCTGGTGCATGAGGACGTCGGTGTTCGGCAGCGCGAAGCGCTTGCCGGCGGCGCCGCCGGTGAGCAGGAACTGGCCCATCGAGGCCGCCATGCCCATACCGATGGTGACGACGTCGTTCGGGATGTACTGCATGGTGTCGTAGATGGCCATGCCGGCCGTCACCGAGCCACCGGGGCTGTTGATGTAGAGGTAGATGTCCTTCTCCGGGTCAGCGGCCAGGAGAAGCATCTGCGCGGTGATCTTGTTGGCGATCTCGTCGTCGACCTGCTGGCCGAGGAAGATGATCCGCTCGCCGAGCAGTCGGTTGTAGACATGGTCGCCGAGGCCACCACCGATGGACGGCTCACCCGCGGCGTAAGGCATCAGATTCGTCACGTATCCACCTGCTCGTCTCCGACGGCTCCGGCCGTCTCAGCGTCTCGTTCAGAGGGCAGTGCCCTCGTATTCATGGACCCTAACGCGCAGGTAGGACAACGCCATCCCGGTTCCCGAACTGTTCGCTGGGAGCGCAAGGTTACGCGGGGTCCCACAGGCCCCGAGGACGGCCACGGGCCCGGCGCACAGCAGTGCGTCCGGGCCCGTGGACCAGCGGTTCAGCGCGAGGCCAGGGGCCTCTTACTTCTCCTCGGAGACCTCGGTCTCGCCGGTGGCGGCCGCGGCCGTCTCGGCGGCGGTCTCGGTGTCCTCGTCCTCGTCCTCGAGGTCGACGGTCTCACCGTTGGTGTCGACGACCTTGGCGGCCTCGACGACGACCGCGAGGGCCTTGCCGCGGGCGACCTCGCCGACGAGCATCGGCACCTGGCCACCCTCGACGACGGCCTGGGCGAACTGGTCGGGGGACATGCCGGAGGAGGCGGCGCGGCGCATGAGGTGCTCGGTGAGCTCCTCCTGGCTGACGTTCAGCTTCTCCTTGTTGACGAGCTCATCGAGGATGAACTGCGTCTTGATGCCCTTCTCGGCCTGCTCCTTGGTCTCCGCCAGGAACTCTTCCTCGGTCTTGCCCTGGATCTCCAGGTACTTCTCGAGGGTCAGGCCCATCTGGCCGAGCTGGTGGTGCTCCAGGTTGTGCTTGCGGGTGTTGATCTCGTCCTCGAGCAGCTTCTCGGGCATCGGGACGTCCGCCAGCTTCAGCAGCTCGTCGAGGACGCGCTCCTGGGCCTGGGTGGCCTGGTCGAACTGCTTCATGTTCTCGAGGCGCTTGCGGCTGTCGGCCTTGAGCTCGTCGAGGGTGTCGAACTCCGACGCGAGCTGCGCGAAGTCGTCGTCCAGCTCGGGGAGCTCACGGGCGGCGACGGCGGTGACCTTGACGGTGACCTCGGCGTCCTTGCCCTCGGCGGAGCCGCCCTTCAGCTGCGAGGTGAAGGTGGCCTCGCCGCCGGCCTCCAGGCCGGTGACGGCCTCGTCGATGCCGTCGAGAAGCTCGCCGGAACCGATGGTGTACGAGACGCCCTGGGCGACACCGTCCGGGAGGACCTCGCCGTCGACCTTGGCCTCGAGGTCGATGGTGACGACGTCACCGTCGGCCGCGGCGCGCTCGACCGGGTTGGTGGAGGCGAAGCGCTCGCGCAGCTGCTGCACGGACTTCTCGATGTCCTCGTCGGTGACCTCGACCGCGTCGACGGTGACCTCGATGCCGGAGTAGTCCGGGATCTCGATCGTCGGGCGGATGTCGACCTCGGCGGTGAAGGCCAGCAGCTCGCCGTCCTTCAGTTCCGTGATGTCGACCTCGGGCTGACCCAGCGGGTTGACCTCGGCCTCGTTGACGGCCTCGGTGTAGAACTTCGGGAGGGCGTCGTTGACGGCCTCCTCCAGCACCGCACCACGGCCGAACCGCTGGTCGATGACACGAGCCGGGATCTTGCCCTTGCGGAAGCCCTTGACCGTGACCTGCTGGTTGATCTTCTTGTACGCCGCGTCGAGGCTGTCCTTGAGCTCCTCGAAGGGCACCTCGACAGTGAGCCGAACCCGGGTCGGGTTCAGGGTCTCCACGGCGCTCTTCACGGTTCGGTCTCCTTGGTGGCTGATTCTTGGATTCTGCCGGTGCCGCTTGGTGGCGGTTCCGGCCGATCGGCCCGGTCAGAGAGACACACGGGCACGCAGCTTGCATAGTAACCGCAAGCGGGATGAGGCCCACAACGCGATCATGCGATGCGTGATCTCGGTGGTCGGGGTGGCGGGATTTGAACCCACGGCCTTCCGCTCCCAAAGCGGACGCGCTACCAAGCTGCGCCACACCCCGTCGGTGCGACACGTAGGGTACATGCACGGAGACAGTGCGACGCCCCCTCTTTATGGGGCGTGCGGGGACCGCCATGGACCCGCTACGATGCTGTCCGTGCCGCGGCCCTCGTGACCTGCGGCGCGTCCCTTGCGGGCGTAGCTCAATGGTAGAGCCCTAGTCTTCCAAACTAGCTACGCGGGTTCGATTCCCGTCGCCCGCTCTCAATGGCTCAGGGCCAGGTCAGAGGATCATCCTCCAGCCTGGCCCTGATGCGTTTCCGATCTTCTTTCAGCCCTGCGTGCCCGCTGCGTGCCCGTTCGGATTGGGATCTTGCTTCCGGGCCTGCTCTACGACAGCGCTCACGGCCTGACCGATCAGCCGCTCCCGCTCAGCCGTCGCGTGCTGATAGATCAGCGCGGCACGGGCGGTGCTGTGGCCCATTCTCGTCATCAGCTCTCGCGTGCTCGCGCCGGTCGCGGCGGCGAGGGTGTTCCCCGTATGGCGAAGATCATGGAAGTGCAGCCCTTTGATACCGACTTTCTCGCACGCCTGACGCCAGAGCTTGCCGAAGTGGTTGCGCCGAGGAATCGCCTTCTTGGCCCCGATGAAGACCCGGCCGTCGGCGCCCGGCTCGGAGAACACGGCGAGATGGTTGGCGACCTCGGTGGAGATCACGGCCGGAATGGCCACCGTGCGCTTACCGGCAGCACTCTTGGGCTCCTTCACCAGGCGCCGGCCGCTGTGGAGTTCGGCGACGTTCCGACGGACCCGCAGGGTTCCCCCGTCGAGGTCGATGTCCCGGCGCGAGAGTCCGATCAGCTCACCCCAGCGGAGGCCCGTGAAGGCCGCCAGGAGAACGAGCGCGCGGTAGCGAGGCTGGATGGCACCCGCGAGCGCGTACACCTCCTGCACGGTCGCTGTAGGCCGCTCGGGAGTGGGGGCGACGCTCGCGCCCTTGACCCGGCAGGGGTTCCGCCGAATCAGCCGGTCCTCCACGGCAGTCATGAGCACTGCCCGCATGAGCGCGTACGACTTGGCCACCGAGGAGGCGCCGGCACCCGCGTCGAGGCGAGCGACCCGCCAGGCGCGAACCGCGGCCGGACTGATGTCGGCAAGGGCGACGCTTCCGAACGTCGGTTCAAGGTGGTTCCGCAGGAGCGACCGGTACAGGTCAACCGTCGATGCGCTGAGGCCCCGCTCCTTGATCCAGGTGGAGGCGTAGGAGCCGAAGGGCACCTTGGCGGCATCCGGGTCGGTCCAGTCCCCCGCGCGCAGCTCTGCTTGCCGCTCGGCCAACCAGTCGTCAGCCTCCCGCTTCGTACGGAAGGTGTGCGGCGCCGGGCGGTCTATGCCGTCGGGTCCCGGGTAGCGAGCCTGGTAGCGCCCGGAAGGCAACTTGCGAACACGGCCGAACGACCGCTTCTTGCCCGCCATCAGGCCACGCTCCGCAGACGCCGTACGGTCGGCTCGACGGTGTTCGCGGCGACGAAGGCCATGACCGCGCTCTCCGGGATGCGGACGTGTCGGCCGACCTTGACGAAGGTGATCCGTCGCTCCTCGATCAGCCGCCGGGGGAACCGGACGGTGGTGCCGAGGAGTTCGGCGACTTGGTCAACGCTCAGCAGTCGGTCCATGGTCACCACTCCCCGTTGGTGTCGTCAGCTTCGAGTCCCGCGAGGACTTCGCGGGCGGTGTCGCGGTTGGTCTTGATGTCCCGGGCGATGGACTGGGCGAGCCAGGACTCGCCCGGGGTATGGCCGTGCCCGGCGTAGGTCCAGTGCGCGAGCACGAGCGTGGAGCCCTCCGAGTCGTCGGGGTCGGGCAGGCCGCGTTCGCGACGTTCCTGGGCGGCCCGGTAGTCGGCGCGAACCTGGCGCCGGGCGGTCAGGGTGGAGGAGTAGGCGCGGGACTTGGTCATGAAGTGGCCCCGGAAGCCGAGCATGTGGGACCAGCGGGCCAGCATCCGGTCGGGGTAGTCGGCGTCGAGGTCCCAGCAGGCCTCGATCAGGCGCCGGGTGTGGTCGGGCAGGCCGGACAGCTTGTCGAGTTCGCTCAGCTCCCCGATCCGGCGGTCTACGGTGCCGGTGCTCTCGGCCGCCTTGGTGGCGTACTTGGCGACGTAGGAGGCAACAGCCGCGTCGGTCAGCTCCACGCCCTGAAGGCTCCCGATGCCCTGAACGTCGACCTGCCTGCCCCACGTCAGCGTGCGAGCCGGATGGGTGCCGGCCGCAGGGACGGACACGGCGACCCGGACGGCAGCCGCCTTGATGGCGTTGTCCAGGAGCGCGACCGATGCCCAGGCCGGGGGTGCGGTGTCGGGTCCGTCGGGGCCGTCGAGGCGGACTACGGCGTGGAAGTGGATCGCGCCGCGCTTCTGGAACTCGGCGACCTTCCCGAAGGAGACCCGGCAGATGTCCTTGAGAGCGCGTTGCGAGAGCCCGGCGCGGGCGGCGATCTCGCGGCGCAGGTAGATCGTGAAGCGTTGCCAGAGCTGCCCGGCGTGGTTGTTCCACAAGGCCGCGCCCGCGTAGTCGTACCGGGCGGGGTCTAGCGCCGTACCGAGGGCCGGATCGTTCTCCGCGTGGGCGGTGCCGCAGCGGCAGCGCCCGGAGGCGGGGCGATTGTGGACCGGCCCGAAGGACGGAGCGGTCAGGGTGGCGAACACGCCGGGGTGCTGGCGGATCTCCCCCGAAATGCCCATGCGGCTGTCGCCGGAGATCCCGGCACGCATCAGGTGGTAGACGTCCCCCGCGTAGGTCCAGGCGCAGGACGGGCAGCGGGAGGCTCGGCGGTTGCCGCAGGCGACCCGTAACCGGCCGCCCGGCTCATCGGCGGTCGAGTACGAGTAGAGGACATCACCGGTCTTGCGGTCGCGGGTGACGGTGGTGCCGGTCAGGTGGATCGGGTCCGAGCAGCCGCCCGTACGCCGGACCTGTTCCTGCCACCGGTCGAAGCCTGGGGCAGAGGCGACGCGCAGAAGGTCGGCGATGGTGAGAGGGTCGGTGCCCACGGCCGCCGCTACACCAGCGACAGCAGCCGTGGGCACGGGGAGGGTCACGCCCACTGCCAGGGCACCCCCGTCCCGTGGCAGGCCGGGCAGTCGGCGCCCGGACGCGTCTTACCCGGGGTGACCTCGTTCCAGATGAAGCCCCAGCCGCAGCACTCCGCGCACGCCTCCACGTCGCCGGGAAGGGCAGCGCCCGCGTCCAGCAGCTCGACAACCACCGGGGCGTTCATGCGGCCACCGCTACGTCCAGGGGGGCGGTCTCGAAGACCGGGCGGTCCGAGCGCTCCATGGCAGCGGCGCTCACGTCCGGGACGGGGCCGAGAGTGATCACGGTGGCCGTACGCATGGCCAGGTGGAACCGCTTCTCAACGGGGAAGCGGGCGACGTGAGCGGCGGTGTGGCGGGGGCGCGCCTCGTCCTCCACCCAGAGCCGCATGTAGCCGCTGGCGCACGCGGCGGAGTGGTACAGCTCCCCCAGCCCCAGCCGGGCGGCGCCCTGGACGATCCAGGCGCAGAGCTTCTCGTCATCGGCACTGCGGTACCGGTACGAGCTCGGCATGGCCGAGGCGTAGAGCGCGACGGCACGTTCCATGTTCGACAGGTCCCGGATCGAGACCGGCGCGGACTCCACCACTGTGAGCGGTACGGGCATGATGGAAGCTCCCTTCAAGGGGCGGGAGCGGCGTGGCTGCTTGGCGGTAGGAACGCCGCTCCCAGCTAACTTCTCTAACTTCTACTGTGTTACCTAGATTAGTAGGGGTGGCAAAGAACGCAAGGCCCTAGGGCAGATTTCTTTAGATCACTTAGATAACCTGGGTTTGTGACTGTGACCCCAGACGACCCCCGCAGCGCCTATGCGCAGGTAGCCGACGATCTCCGGAACCAGATCGCGCACGGCACGCTGAAGGCCGGCCAGCGGCTGGAGGGCAACGCCAGGTTGGCCGAGCGGTATGGCGTAGCAGCCATGACCGTTCGGCACGCGTTGGACATCCTTCGAGACGAGGGTTTGATCGTCAGCCAGCAGGGGCGCGGGACGTTCGTCGCCAGCGACCCGCCGACTGTCGAGGTGGAACAGAGCGCCACCATGGGCGGGGAACTGGCAGAGATCAAGGCCGCCCTGGACTTGATCAACTCGCGGCTCGACCGCTTGGAAGGTCGCGTGCGCGATCTGCCGTAACGGCCGCCGACAGTCGCTCAACTCTCTGACTGGCCTCAGCCAGCCTCTTCCGGATCTCGTGCAGCTCGACTAATAACCGTGCCCTGTCGGCGACCTTCACTGCCTTGTTCCCCCTGGTAGACGTCGTGATCAGCCCAGCTTCATGTGTCCAGCAAGGCGCCGGATCTCCTCCGTGCGCGTGTGCCTATCAGTGGAGCGAAGGTCATCCACGAGGTTGCGAGCTATAGGCCGGTTGCGCACATGCTGCGGGGCAATGGAGTCGGCCCGCAGGATCGCGTCGGCCGCCGGCGCAGCCTTCCCGTTCATCATGTGTCCGGCCGCAGTGCACACCCAGAAGTGAGACTGTCGCTCGCCGGACGCGATACCCATGACGTCGACAAGCTCGGCACGGGACGACACATCGCGGGGGTGCCCCAGCTCCAGACTCACCTCAACCGCGTGAATCTCTGTGTTCACGGCGTTGAACTGAGTCTGGAAGACGTTGCCGCCCGCGGGCAGGCCACCCGCCACATCCCGCGCCGCCGCAAGGTGAGACTCAGCCTCTCCTCGGTCCCAGAGGCGCGACCACGCCACCGCCGCACGGAGGTGCATGGCCCCCCAGAGCGATCGGACCGACGCGTCACCTTCAGCCATGTGCGGTTCGAGATCGTCGAGAGCGCGACGGGCCATGTCCTTCGCCGCCGCAAGTTCCCCCTCGTGAAGCCAGACACCGCAGAGGTCCCAGCGTGCAGCGGCCTGGAGGGTCGGCGACTCCGCCCGCTCGGCTGCGACAAGTTCCCGCTGAACGGCACTCCACCCGAGGTCGTGATGACCAAGCAGGTTCGAGGACACACGAGCCATGTGGCTTGACCGAAGCATCAGAGCTTCCGCCTTCGGCACGTCATCCCCCTGAGCCATGGCACAGAGGATGATCAGCTCGCGAAGGATCTGGGGCAGGACGTCACCCAGCGCGGTGAAGCGGGCATCCTGCCTGAGCCGCTCGGCAGCCCCTACTCTCACCGTGAGGTCCGCAAGACTCGGCACTTCGGGCATCGTGATGAGGGCGGCGCCGCCCGGCATCGTGGCCTGTTGGAGGGCGAGACGGAGCCCAGGGATCGCGGCGTGACCGGAGTCGAGGTCCGAGGTCTCGTGGCGGTAGGGCTGGCCCGTCAGCTCGATCACCTCGACGCCCAGCACGTCGGCAAGCTGCCCCAGCACACTCATGCGATCGAGCGGGAGACGCCCCGTTTCGACCTTCGAGACCCAGCTCACGGATCGGCTGACAGCAGCGGCCAACTGCGCTTGGTCCCAGCCGATGCGACGCCTTGCCCTTGCCACACGCTGACCTGCACTCAACTCCGCCCCCATGATGGGCCTCCCTTCCATACTCCGAAGGTACCCACCCCGCACTGAAGCGCTGTCAGGAAAAGTGACAGTGGCTGATCGAACGCCCAGTGGACGAAGCCGAGTTACAGGTTTCTCTACCTCATCAAGACCCGCGCACGGCGCGGGAGCGCGCCGCCTTTACGGCGGGGCCGCCGCCACTGTCTTCGCCAGCGGCGGCCCCGCCCGGCGGCGCGCCACGTGCAGCGGGCGGTCGAGAAAGCAATAGCGCAGCCGCGGGTCAAGGATGATGCCTCCGGCGGGGGCGCTCAGGCTCCGGGATGGCGGGGCGCCGTTCGCGGGTGCCGGCCAGTGGGGTGTGGCGGTGGGGGCTCCCATCCCGTCTGCCATCGACCCAGGCAGAGCCGAGCAGACACGGCACCGGGCGTCCAGGTCGTTCGTACAGTGGCGCGCTCCACCTGGACGCCCGGCACCGCGCCTGCTCCACGGTGTGTGGGTCGACGGCAGACGGGATGGGAGCCAGGGCGAGCCGTGGGAAAGGCCGGCGGACCAGTGCCCCGTGACAGCTCCAGCCCAAGGCCGCTCTACGTTCACCGCACCTGGCCCACGGCTCGGGGACATGCCATGATCCCGCCACAAAGGAGGGGTGAGCCGTGCTCCCGTACGTTGGCATCGTGGTCTGCCTGATTGCGCTACACGCCGGTATCAACGGGGCGGCGGCACTCCGCTGGGGTTGGCTGATGCCGTGGCAGCGGCGACGCGTCCACCGCCCGCGTGCGTACGGCTGGGGAAGCCTGACGTTTGCTGCCGGGCTTGTCGTCTATTGGTTCGGGGGCGTGCTCCCTCGGAACACAACCATTCGCGACGGGGCCATCGCGGTCGCCGCGCTTGCCTTTCTGTTGACCATGCAAGATCAAGGCGCGCCACGCGACCGAGACAGACAAGCGCGCAGCGACATCAACGGGTGACACCAGCGAGTGCGAATCTCGCCGATCGACGCCGAACATCAGCGGCAGGCCAGACGGCGCGCGGGGCGTGTCGCGCGAGGTCCCAGAGTCCCCATGATCGACCTGATAGGGATGAGACCAGACCTCAAAGCCTGGATGGGGCACCGCGTTGTCGGGGTGTAGCCCGTGATCACCCACGCGTGGGCGCCCATAGGGTCGCGGTCATGACGAGACCTCTTGCAGCAGACGACCACCTTGGCGACCGAGAAGCCTTCAGTGCCTTCCTGGCACGCCTACGAGCGGACCATGCGGAGAATGGCGCGGAGTGGGAGAACGGGACGCTGGACGCCTTCTTGGAGGCTCTGGAAGCCTGGGTCTCGGATGCGCCCGGGTGGTACGGCAACCATGGGCAGGATCTACCGCCCCAAGGCGACTGGACGTTCTTCGCTCGCGCCCTCGCTGCCGCCCGGATCTACGAGTGAGGCCGTGCCCCTGACGTGCCCGATGGGACAGCAAGTAGCGGGGAGCCTCGGGGAACAGCGGAGAGCGAGCCGGGAACGCGCAGGTCAGCGTCTTGCCAGCTCAGCCGCCACCCGCATACGGGGTCTTCCAAACTAGCTACGCGGGTTCGATTCCCGTCGCCCGCTCTTCCGGCCTCGGGGCCGGGCCGGAGATCACTCCTCCGGCCCGGCCCCGAGGCGTTTTCCGTGGTGCGGTCGCAGGATGGGAACTGTCCCCTTTGTTCCTCGTCCCTTGTTCCTCGTCCCTTGGTCCTGTCGGTTCCTGTCGGCGTGGACGCCCCATCGGAGGCAGTCGTGAAGGATCTGAAGTTCGAGCAGAAGCACCCGATGTCACGTTTCGACGCGGCGGATCTGCTGACGGCGTTCGCGGAGGCGCTGCGGAAGGGCGACAAGGCGGAGGTGGAGCTGATCGGCGGAACGCTGGAGCTGAGGGTCCCCGACGAAGTCCTCGCCGAGGTGGAGTTCGAGATCGGCGACGGCGAGGTCGAGCTGGAGATCGAGTTCAAGTGGCCCACCGGGGGTCGGCGGAAGGCTCCCGCCGCGGCGGCGGCCCCGGCCCCGGAGAGCGCCGAGGGTGCGGCCGGCGCGAAGAAGGCCGCACCGAGCGCGCGGACGCGGAAGGCGGCGCCCGCCAAGCGCACGCGGAGCGGCGCGGGCACCGGCGGGGGCACGAGGACGAAGCGGGCGGCGGCGAAGAAGGCCTGAGCGGGGGCCGACGGCGAGGACCCGGGCTCGGGAGCACCGCCCGGAAGGCTGGAGCACCGCCCGAAGGCGGGAGCTCCGTCCGGGCCCGGGGTTACGGCTCGGAGGTGGGAGCGCGGGTCGGGACGGGCGCCGGCTCAGAACTTGATGGCGCCGACCGTCTGCGTTATCGAGTCGAGGAAGCGCTGGATGTCGTCGGCCATGCCCGTGGAGGCGAGGAAGAAGCCGAAGAGGACCGCCACGACGGCCGGGCCGCCCTTCAGGCTCCCGCCGCGGATCAGCACCACCAGAACGATCGCCAGCAGCAGCACCACGGATAGCGAAATGGCCATACTGATCACACCCTCGGTCGGTCCCACCTAGCCGCCCGGGAGCGCACGTCACAGAACACCCCCGCTGCATCCATCGTGCCACCAACTTCTTGCCCACCGACGCCGGGTGACGAATCGTCGGCGTACGAATCGAGCCAGGGCGAACGGTTTTCGTCTTGATCGACTCGAGGCGTCGGCGGCCAGGACTCAGTCGGCGGTGAGCCCGAGCAGCGCCCGTACCGTGGCGTACTTGCCGGTCAGGCGCGTGCGGGTCGGTTCGTCGAGAACGGCGAGGCGGGCCGGGTCGGCGTTGTGCGCGAGGTCGGCCTCCTTGACGAGGAGAGCGCCGGGGACCGCGAGAATCCGCTGGGTGTACGCCTCCAGATCCTCGCCCGGCCGCTTGGTGAGCGCGAGCACCATGTCCTTGACCGCGCGCGGGAGTTCGGCCGAATCCAGCCACTCGGCGGAGAGGGCGTCGTCCTCGACCGCGTCGTGCAGCCAGGCCGCCGCGATCTGCTCCTCGCTGCCGCCCCGGGCCCGTACCCCCTCGGCCACCGCCCGCAGATGCTCGGCGTACGGGCGGCCGGCCTTGTCGGTCTGGCCCGCGTGGGCGGCGACGGCGAGGGACTCGACCTGGGCGAGGGTGAGGTACGGCATGCGCCGACTGTACGGCGGCGCCGGGCGCTACGTCGCCGGGCCGCGGAGGGCGGCGCGGGCGGGCAGGGCCGTGGACAGCAGGCCGAGGACCACGACGGCGCCCGCGAAGGAGCCGTAGGGGAGCGGCGGGACGGTGGGGGCCTCGCCGGTCAGGCCGTTGGTCATCGGGACCAGGGTGGCCAGCGCGATCCCGGTGCCGAGGGCCAGGCCCGCCAGGGTGACCAGGAGGGCCTCCCAGCGGATCATCCGCAGGACCTGGCGGCGGGTGGTGCCGATCAGCCGGAGGGTGCCGAGTTCGCGGCGGCGGTCGAGGACGGTCATCACCAGGGTGTTGGCCGCGGCGACGGCGGCGAAGCCGCCGAGGACGGCCGCCATCGTGTAGTTGGCCCAGGCGTTCAGCGCGCGCTCGGTGCTCTGCGCGGTGGTCCAGCCGGCCGGGTCGGTGACCGTGCCGAGGCCGGTCAGGGCCGTCGCCGTACCGCCGCGGACGAGGAGTTCGGTGGCGTACGGGGCGGTGACGTGGCCGGTCAGGGCGGCGCCGGGCAGGGTGACCTCCGCCGTGCCGAGGCCGCGGGTGTACGTGGCGACCAGGCGCGGGGTGGTCTTCGTGCCGTCGGGGAGCAGGAGCTCGACGCGGTCGCCCGTCGTCACGTCGTACGCGTCCGCGAGCCGGGTGTCCAGGGCGACCGTGCCGGGGGCGAGGGCCGCCAGGGAGCCCGTACGGACGCCGAGGTCGAGGACCGGGGACGGGTCGGCGGAGACGGCCTGGGCGGAGGCGGTGCGGAAGCCCTGGCTGTCGGACGGGAGCAGGACGGAGGTCCGCTGGACCGCGACGGCCGCGGTGACGCCCGGGGTGTCGGCGGCGCGCCGCGCCGCCGCGGTGGGCAGGCCGCCGGGCGCGGTGACCACGTGGTCGGCGACGACGGCGGCGCGCTGCTGGTCGGCGGTGGCGCGGTCGGTGCTGGTGTGCAGGAAGACCAGCGTGGAGGCGAAGGACATCGCGAGCACGATCGGGGTGAGCGCGGAGGCGAGCCGGCGGGCGTTGGTGCGGGAGTTGGCGGCGGCCAGGTAGCCGGCGGCGCCCGAGCCGCGCAGCGGCAGCCCGAAGAGGCTCGCGCAGAGCCGGGCCAGGAGCGGTCCGAGCAGGGCCACGGCCAGCATGAAGAGCATGACGACGCCCAGGGCCGTGTTGGCGGCGTCCTCGCCGGACAGCGAGGCGGCGACGCCCGCGAGGGCGACTCCGCCGACGGCGGCGGCGAGGCCGAGCGGGGTCCGGACCTTGCCGAGGGCGCGGCGTTCGACGGCGGCCTCGGCGAGCGCCTCGCCCGGCTTGGTCCGGGAGGGGCGGCGGGCTGCCAGGCGGCCGGCGAGGAGCGCGGTGGCGACGACGGCGACGAGTGCGGCGGCGAACGGGATGGGGCCGAGGTTCAGGGCGAGGGCCTCGGGGACGGCGCCCTTCTCCTTGAGCTGCCCGAGCCACCAGGTGGCGAGGGCGGCGCCGGGCAGGCAGCCGAGGAGGCCGGCGACGGGCGCGACGAGGAGGGCCTCGGTGGCGATGGAGCGCCGGAGCTGGCGCGGGGTCGCGCCGATGGCGCGGAGCAGGGCGAACTCGCGGGCGCGCTGGGCGACGGAGAGCGCGACGGTCCCGGCGGCGGTGAAGATCGCGACGAGGGTCGCGATGCCGCCGAAGGAGCCGCCGAGCGCGGTGAGCAGTTCCTTGGCGGCGGGCAGCGCGGCGCCTTCGGCGCGGGCGCGGTCGTCGCCGGTGTGCACCTGGGCGCGGTCGCCGAGGGTGTGGGCCACGGCAGCGGCCAGCGCGTCGGGGCCGGTGCCGGGCTCGGGCAGGACGGCGATGGCGTCGACGGTGCGGGGGTGGCCGGAGAGGGCGAGGGCCTGCGCGTCGGAGAGCCGGACGCCGGGGCTCGCGGTGAGGCCGGAGACGGTGAACGCGCGCTCGCCGACGGGGGTGGCGAGGGTGATCCGCTCCCCCACGCGGGCGGTGCCGGTGGCGACGACGGCCTCGTCGGGGCCCGGGGCGCGGCCCGAGGCGAGGGTCACGCCGGTGAAGGCGGTGGAGGACCAGCCCTGGGCGGTGCGGGGTGTGCCGTCCTGGCGTACGGGGTAGCTGACGTCGCCGATCGCTCGGGCGGCGCCCGGGGCGTCGGCGGCCTTCGCGACGAGGGAGGCGTCGAGCCGGGCCCGGTCGGGGACGGCGGCCGACTCGGTCTCCTTCTCGCCGCCCATGGTCACCGTGCGGTGGACCTCCTGGTCGGCGGCGGCGACGACCGGCGCTCCCGCGTACCGCTCGGGCGGCACGGTGGCCGTCACGCCGGTCTGGAGGAGCAGTCCGCAGCCGGAGACGATGGCGGCGGCCAGGAACAGGGCCACGAAGGTGCCCACGAAGGACGAGGGCTTGAAGCGCACGGCGGCGCGGGCGAGCCCGTTGGGGCGGAAGAGACTCATCAGGCGGCCACCCCGGCGTGCGCGGCGGGCGCGGGCGCGGTGAGCGTGCGCATGCGGTCGGCGATCCGCGCCGGGCTGGTGCGGGGCAGGGTGTCGGCGATGGCCCCGTCGGCGAGGAAGAGGACGCGGTCGGCGTGGGCGGCGGCGACGGGGTCGTGGGTGACCATGACGACGGTCGCGCCGAGGCGGTCGACGGCGCCGCGGAGCAGGGCGAGGACCTCGGCGGCGGTCGTGGTGTCCAGGGCGCCGGTCGGTTCGTCGGCGAAGACGACATCGGGCCGGGTGACGAGGGCGCGGGCGAGGGCGACCCGCTGCTGCTGGCCGCCGGAGAGCTCGGAGGGGCGGCGGGCGCCCTTGTCGCCGAGGCCGACCTGGCCGAGGACCTCGGCCGCGCGGCCCCGGTCCGGCCGCTGTCCGGCGAGCCGCATCGGCAGCAGCACGTTCTGCTCGACGGTCAGCGAGGGCAGCAGGTTGAACGCCTGGAAGACGAAGCCGAGGCGGCTGCGGCGCAGCTCGGTGAGCCTGTTCTCGCTCATTCCGGTGATCTCCGTGCCGCCGAGCCGGACCGATCCCGCGGTGGGGCGGTCGAGGCCCGCGGCGCACTGCAGGAAGGTGGACTTGCCGGAGCCGGAGGGACCCATCACGGCGGTGAAGCTGCCGTGCGGCAGGGCCAGGTCGATCCCGCGCAGCGCGTGGACTGCGTCCGCTCCCCTGCCGTACTGGCGGCGCACGCCGGTCAGCTCGACGGCGAGGCCGGTGCCGGCGGCGCCGGTGCGCGCGGGCGGTGCGGGGTGCTCGGTGCGCTGGGTGCGGCGCAGGGCAGCCATGGGGGTTCCTCCGTGGGTCCGTGACGATGTCTCGAACGTACGGATCGGGGCGGTACGGGAACCATGGCGGCTGCCGGTCGATCTTGGGTGGGGATTCCCCCACCCCCGGCCTTCGGGTCCTCAGCCCTTGCGGCTGATGAGGAGCAGCGCGCGGTCGTCGTTGACGTCCTTCGCGCAGGCCTCGATCAGGTGCCAGGCGGCGCCCTCGAAGCCGGTGGCGACGTAGCGGTCGGCCTCGCCGGTGAGCCGGTCGATGCCCTCGGCGATGTCCCGGTCGGCGGACTCGACGAGCCCGTCGGTGAAGAGCATCAGGACGTCCCCGGGCCGCAGGGAGCCCTTGACCGGGTGGAACTCGGCGCCGTCGTAGACACCGAGGAGCGGGCCCTCGCCGGCCTTCTCCTCCCACCGTCCGGTGCCCGCGTGGAGCTGGAGCGCGGGCAGGTGCCCGGCGGACAGCAGCTCGTAGTCGCCGGACTCCAGGTCGAGGACGAGGTGGATGGAGGTGGCGAAGCCCTCGTCCCAGTCCTGGCGCAGCAGATAGCCGTTGGCGGCCGGCAGGAAGGCGTGCGGGGGCAGGGAGCCGAGAAGCCCGCCGAACGCCCCGGAGAGCAGCAGCGCGCGCGATCCCGCGTCCATGCCCTTGCCGGAGACGTCCGTGAGGAGGACCTCCAGGGTGCGTCCGCCGTGGGTGCGGGCGGCGACGACGAAGTCGCCGGAGAAGGACTGGCCGCCGGCCGGGCGGAGCGCCATCTCGCGGTGCCATCCCTTGGGGAGCCGGGGCAGGGCGCTCTGGGCCCTGATCCGTTCGCGCAGGTCGAAGAGCATCGTGCCGCCGCGTCGCCAGGGCACGCCGACGCGGGCCCGGAACTGGGCGATGAGCAGGCCGAAGAACCCACAGGCGGCGACCACGAGGACCGTGCCGGGGGTGACCCGGGCGGGGCCCTGCGTGTAGGGGCCGAGCACGAGCGACTCGACGATCAGGGCGCCGGCGGCGGCCGCGTACAGGGCGAGCAGGCTCGCGGGGCGCAGCAGCAGGCCGCCGGCGACGATCGGCAGGACGAGCGTGGCGGGCGCGCACCAGACCGGGTCGGCCAGGGTTCCGGCGGTGATGGCCGGGACGGTCAGCAGCAGCGCGCCGAAGGCCAGCCAGTCGGAGCCCTCGCCGCGGAAGTAGTCGACGCCGGATCTGCGCAGCGCGACGCGGGCCCGGTGTGCGCTCCTGCGCATCCGGGCCGGGTACGAATCGACACCGGCGCGAGTTCTCATTGGCCTGGACCCTATCCACCCGCGCGGACCTCGTGCAGGGGGACCCCTGAGACATTGCGAGCGAAAACGGGTCGCCTCGGGCTGCCGCGCGCTGGTATCGATGGCATATGACGACTGAACTGCGCGTACTCGAGCCGGCCGAGTGGGACGAGTGGTACGGGATGCTGGAGCTCGCCTTCGGCGGAGTGGCGGAGTCGCCGCAGGAACGTGCGCTCTACCGGGAGCTGACCGAGTGCGAGCGCTCGTACGGCGTCTGGGACGGCGAGAGCTGTGTGGGGACCTCGGGGGCGTTCTCGTTCCGGCTGTCGGTGCCGGGCGGGGCGCTGGTGCCGGCCGCGGGCGTCACGATGGTGGGGGTGGCGCCGACGCACCGCCGCCGCGGGATCCTGACCGCGATGATGCGGCGCCAGCTCGACGACGTGCGGGCGGGTGGCGAGCCGCTGGCCGTCCTGACGGCCTCGGAGCCGGAGATCTACGGCCGGTTCGGCTACGGCATCACCGCGTACTCGACGCGGGCGGAGATCGACACGAACCGGGTGCGGCTGACCGTGCCCGAGGGCACGGACGAGGTGACGCTGCGGCTGGCGGATCCGGCGAAGGCGCTGGGGGCGTGCGAGGCGGTCTACGCGCGGAAGGTGCCGACCCGGCCCGGGATGCTCGCCCGGCAGCCCGGCTGGGAGAAGCAGGCGCTGTGCGACCCGGCGAGCGAGCGGGGCGGCGCGTCGCCGCAGCTGTGTGTGCTCGCGGAGCGGGCCGGGGAGGTCGTCGGTTTCGCGCGGTACGCGGTCAAGCCCGACTGGTCGCCCGCCGGCGCCGAGGGTGTGGTGCTGGTGCGGGACCTGGAGGCGCTGGATCCGGCGGCGGAGGCGGCGCTGTGGCGGTTCCTCTGCTCGGTCGACCTGACGTCGACGGTACGGATCCACAGCCGGCCGGTGGACGACGCCTGGCAGCACCTGGTGTCGGACGTGCGGCGCTGCTCGCCGACGCAGCGGGACGGGCTGCACCTGCGGCTGGTGGAGGTGGGCGCGGCGCTCGAGGCGCGGACGTACCAGGCGCCGGTGGACGTGGTGTTCGAGGTCGCGGACGCGTTCTGCCCGTGGAACGAGGGGCGTTGGCGGCTGACCGGGGACGCGAAGGGGGCGGTGTGCGTCCGTACGGACGACCCGGCCGATCTCGCACTGTCCGTACGGGAGTTGGGCGCCGCGTACCTCGGGGGCGTGAGTCTGACGTCGCTGGCCGCGGCCGGTCGGGTGCGGGAGCTGCGGGCGGGCGCGCTGGTCGAGGCGTCGGTGGCGTTCGGCTCGCCCGTGGCGCCGTGGCTGCCGCACGGGTTCTAGCGGGCGCCGACGGCCGTCAGCGCTGCTGGCAGCCCGGGCACCAGAAGAGATTGCGGGCGGCGAGGTCGGCGGTGCGGATCTCGCCGCCACAGATGTGGCAGGCCTGGAGGGCCCGGCGGTAGACGTAGACCTCGCCGCCGTGGTCGTCGACGCGCGGCGGGCGGCCCATGGCCTCGGGGGTGTGTTCGGGGCGCACGGTGTCGATGCGGTTGTTGCGGACGCCCTCGCGCATCAGGGCGATCAGGTCCGTCCAGATCGCGTCCCACTCGGCCCGCGTGAGGTCCTTGCCCGCGCGGTACGGGTCGACGCCGTGGCGGAAGAGGACCTCGGCCCGGTACACGTTCCCGACGCCCGCGACGACCTTCTGGTCCATCAGGAGGGCCGCGATCGTCGTACGGGACGTGGAGATCCGGCGCCAGGCGCGGTCGGGATCGTCGCCGTCGCGCAGCGGGTCGGGGCCGAGGCGCTCGTGTATCGCCCGCTTCTCGGGGTCGGTGATCAGGGCGCACGTGGTGGGGCCGCGCAGGTCGACGTACGCCTCGGGGTTGGCGAGCCGGAGCCGCACGGTGTCCGTGGGCGGCGGCGCGGGGGCGTCGCCGAAGTTCACCTTGCCGAAGAGCCCGAGGTGGATGTGGACCCAGCCGTTGTCACCGAAGCCGAGGAAGAGGTGCTTGCCGTGGGCGTCGACGCCGTCGAGCACCCGGCCGTCGAGGAGCGCCGCGCTGTCGGTGAACCTGCCCTGGGGGCTGCTCACACGCAGGGACGAGCCGCCGAAGCGCGTCAGGTGGTCCTGGGCGAGGCGGTGGATCGTATGCCCCTCGGGCACAGCTGCTCTCCTGGCGGAACGGAACGGAACCCGACGGGACGGAACCCGACGGGACGTGGCGGCACGGGACGGCACGACCGTGCCGCCGGGCTCGGCCGGCGGCACGGGTGAGGCGGGGGCGTCAGCCCTGCTGCGGGTGGTGGGCCGGGATCGGGGGGAGCTCGCCGGTGGTCTCGTAGGCGGAGAGCATCTCGATCCGGCGGGTGTGACGCTCCTCACCGGAGTACGGGGTGTTCAGGAAGATCTCGACGAACTTCGTCGCCTCTTCCTCCGTGTGCATCCGGCCGCCGATGGAGACGACGTTGGCGTTGTTGTGCTCGCGGCCGAGGGCGGCGGTCTGCTCGCTCCAGGCGAGGGCGGCGCGGACCCCCTTCACCTTGTTCGCGGCGATCTGCTCGCCGTTGCCGGAGCCACCGATGACGATGCCCAGGCTGTCCGGGTCCGCGGCCGTCTTCTCGGCGGCACGCAGGCAGAACGGCGGGTAGTCGTCCAGGGCGTCGTAGATGTGGGGACCACAGTCGACGGGCTCGTGGCCATGGGCCTTCAGCCACTCGACGAGGTGGTTCTTGAGTTCGAAGCCGGCATGGTCGGAGCCGAGGTACACGCGCATGGTTCCGAGTGTGGCACGCGCGGGGCGGGGTAGCGGTCAGCGGGGTCGGGGCCTTGGTCCGGATCGGTATGGACCTTTGGCCCTTACGCAACGATCCGGAGTCGGCCCTTCCGATCTCGCCGCAGTCCGGTGTTCAATGCTCGGGCTCGTGACCCGAGTGCCCCACAGACGTAAGGAAGCGTTCATGAACACGCAGCCGACCCTTGCGAAGGAAGGCAGCGCCACCGGAAACCCCGGTGATTCGCAGTCGTCCGACGGACTCAAGGCCGGTCTCAAGAACCGTCACCTCTCCATGATCGCCATCGGTGGCGTCATCGGCGCCGGACTGTTCGGCGGCTCCGCCGCCGGCATCCAGGCCGCCGGCCCCGGCATCCTGCTGTCCTACGCGCTCGTGGGCACCATGGTCGTCTTCGTGATGCGGATGCTCGGCGAGATGTCGGTCGCCAACCCGACCTCCGGCTCCTTCTCGGCCCACGCCGACCGGGCGCTCGGACGCTGGGCGGGCTTCTCCATCGGCTGGCTGTACTGGTTCTTCTGGGTCGTCGTGCTCGCCGTCGAGGCGACCATGGGCGCGGACATCCTCAACGGCTGGATCCCGGCCGTCCCGCAGTGGGCCTGGGCGCTCATCGTGATGGTCGTCCTGACCGCCACCAACCTCGGCTCGGTCGCCTCCTACGGCGAGTTCGAGTTCTGGTTCGCGGGCATCAAGGTCGTCGCCATCGCCGCCTTCATCGTGGTCGGCGGGCTCGCGATCTTCGGCGTGCTGCCGGGCGCGGACACCTCGGCCGCCGGTCTGAGCAACCTCACCGAGCACGGCGGCTTCCTGCCGAACGGCTACGGCGCGATCCTCACCGGCATCCTGATGGTCGTCTTCTCCTTCATGGGCAGCGAGATCGTCACCCTCGCCGCCGGCGAGTCCTCGGACCCGCGCCGCGCGGTCGCCAAGGCCACCAACAGCGTGATCTGGCGGGTCGGCATCTTCTACCTCGGCTCGATCCTGGTGGTCGTCTCGCTGCTGCCGTGGAACGACCCGTCGCTGCAGAAGGACGGCTCGTACGTCGCGGCGCTGAACTCCATCGGCATCCCGCACGCCGGCCAGATCATGAACGTGATCATCCTGACCGCGGTGCTGTCCTGCCTGAACTCGGGCCTCTACACCGCCTCCCGCATGGCCTTCTCCCTCGGCCGCCGCGGTGACGCGCCGAAGGCCTTCGCCAAGCTCAACTCGAAGGGCGTGCCGCAGGCCGCCACCCTCGGCTCGGTGATCTTCGGCTTCGTCGCGGTCTTCTTCAACTACAAGTGGCCCGACACCGTCTTCGCCTTCCTGCTGAACGCGTCCGGTGCCATCGCCCTCTTCGTCTGGCTGGTCATCTGCTTCTCGCAGCTGCGCATGCGCAAGATCATCCTGCGCGAGTCCCCGGAGAAGCTGCTCGTCAAGATGTGGCTGTTCCCGTACCTGACCTGGGCGACCATCGCGATGATCGTCTTCGTCCTCGGCTACATGCTCTACAACGGCGGCTCGGCCCGTGAGCAGGTCGTCCTGTCGCTGCTCGTGGCGGGCCTGGTCGTGGCCGTCGCCGTGATCCGCGACCGCTTCGGCAAGACCGCGGAGCCGGCCGACGCCGTGGAGACCGCCGCGAAGGACTGACTCCGCACGCGCGTCCACCGGCGTATCCGTAGACGCATCCATACCTGACGGGTTCTGTCAGGTATCGGCGAGAAGCTCTCCGTGTCCCCAGGGAATCCCCCAAGGAACGGAGAGCTTTCTCATGTCCCTCACCGCCCAGCACGTCTTCCGCCCCGGCGACGCCGGATACGACGAGGAGCTCGCCGGCTACCAGACCGGCTTCGCCGTCCGCCCCGAGCTGATCGTCGGCGCCACCGGCGCCGAGGAGGTCCGGGCGGCCGTCGCGTACGCCGCCGGGCGCGGGCTGCCGGTCGGCGTCCACGCCACCGGGCACGGGCTGCCCCGGGCCACCGAGGGCGGGCTGCTGATCACCACACGCCGGATGGACCGGCTACGGATCGACGCGGACGCCCGCGTCGCGCGGCTGGCGGCCGGGGTGCGCTGGGCGCGGGTCGTCGAGGCCGCCGCCGCGCACGGCCTCGCCCCGCTGAACGGCTCCGCGCCGAGCGTCGGCGCGGTCGGGTACACGCTCGGCGGCGGGCTCGGGATCCTCGCCCGCGAGTACGGCTGGGCCGCCGACCACGTGCGGTCCCTGGAACTGGTCACGGCCGACGGCACCCTGCGCGAGGTGACCGCGTCGAGCGACCCGGAGCTGTTCGCGGGGCTGCTCGGCGGCGGGCACGGCCTGGGCGTGGTGACCGCCCTGGAGACCGGCCTGGTCCCGGTGGCCCGGCTCTACGGCGGGGCGATCGCCTTCGACGGCGCCCTGACCGACCCGGCCGCGGTCCTGCGCGCGTACGCGCGGTGGACCGGGACCCTGCCGGAGACCCTGACCTCGTCGCTGGCCGCGGTCGCCTACCCGGACCTCCCGATGCTGCCGCCGCAGCTGCGCGGGCGGTACGTGATCTCGGTGCGGGTCGCCTTCACCGGGGACGCGGCCGAGGGCGAACGGCTGGTGGCCCCGCTGCGCGCGATCGGCCCGGCGCTCTCCGACTCGCTGCGGGAGCTGCGGTACACCGACAGCCACACGATCCACAGCGACCCGGACTTCCCGCACGCCTACTGGGGCGACGGGATCATGCTGAGCGCGCTCGATCCGGACGCGGCCGCCGCGGTGCTCGACGTGACCGGGCCGAAGGCCGGCCGGATGGCGATCGTGCAGCTCAACCACCTGGGCGGGGCGCTGGCGAAGGAGCGGCCGAACACCGTGCCGTACCGCGAGGCGGCCTTCCTGGTGCGCGCGCTCTACCCGCTGGACGCGGACGGCGTGGAGCCGGTCCGCGCGCTCCACGCGCGCGTGGAGGGGGCGTTGGCGCCGTGGGCGCTGGGCCGGGCGGTCAACTTCGTCTTCGGCGACGGACGGGCGAAGGAGGAGCTGTACGACGCGGAGACGCGGAAGAGGCTCGCCCGGCTGAAGTCGGAACTCGACCCGGCGAACCTCTTCGGATGAAGCCTGTGACGGAGCTGAGGCTCAGCCCTTGCCGCCGAGCAGCTTCCACGCGGTCGGGAGCACGCCCATCGCGAGGGCGGCCTTGAGCGCGTCGCCGATCAGGAACGGGGTCAGGCCGGCGGCGACCGCCTGCGGGAGGGTCATCCCGGTGGCGAAGGCCAGGTACGGCACGCCGACCGCGTAGATGACCGCGGAGCCGAGCACCATCGTGCCGGCCGTGCGGAGCACGGACCGGTCGGCGCCGCGCCGCGCGAGGGCGCCGACGACGGTGGCGGCGAGCAGCATGCCGAGGATGTAGCCGAAGGAGGGCATCGCGTAGCCGGAGGAGGCCTGGGCGAACCACGGCACGCCCGCCATGCCCACGACCGCGTACAGCGCGAGGGAGAGGAAGCCGCGGCGGGCGCCGAGGGCGGTGCCGACGAGCAGGGCCGCGAAGGTCTGGCCGGAGACCGGGACCGGCGAGCCGGGAACCGGGACGGCGATCTGCGCGGCGATGCCGGTGAGCGCGGCGCCGCCGACGACGAGGGCGATGTCCCGGGCGCGGGAGGACGGCAGCAGGTCGGCCAGGACCGTCCCGGAGCGGAGGGGACGGACGGGGGCGGTGGCGGTGCTCATCGGTACTCCGCGGGGGTGAGGGAGGTCAGGACAGGTCGACCGTAGTCGAGGGGTGAGCGCGCGATCACCATCAGCCGCCCACAAAGGGGAGCTTGAGCGCTTGGTGGGGATCACACAAAGAAGCGGATCCATGCCTCGCGCCACGTGACGCTTGTCACGGCGATGAGCTGGACCGGGGGCCATTTTGCGCCAAGGGGCGGTCAGCGGGGAGACTGTGGGTTCCCCATAAACACCTCCGGGGCCTGCCCCGGAGTCTCCGCACCGCTTCCGAAGGCACGAGCCCCCCACATGCACGACGCACCTCCTGCCGCCCCCGCTCCCCTGGCCCCCGAACCCGAGCCGCTCTCCCACGGGCTGAAGCAGCGTCATCTGACGATGCTGGGGCTCGGCGGGGTGATCGGCGCCGGGCTCTTCGTCGGCTCGGGCGCGGGCATCGCGGTCGCCGGCCCCGGGATCGTCCTCTCGTACCTGATCGCGGGCACGCTCGCCATGCTGGTCATGCGGATGCTCGGCGAGATGTCGGCGGCGATGCCGGCGTCGGGCGCCTTCTCCGTCCACGCCGAGCGGGCGCTCGGCCGCTGGGCGGGCTTCTCGGTGGGCTGGCTGTACTGGTTCCTGCTGGTCGTGGTCCTCGCGGTGGAGGCGACGGGCGCGGCGCAGATCGCGCACGGCTGGGTGCCGGGGGTCCCGCAGTGGGGCTGGGTGCTGATCTTCATGGTCGTGTTCACCGTCGCCAACCTGGCGGCGGTGAAGAACTTCGGCGAGTTCGAGTTCTGGTTCGCGGCCCTGAAGGTCGGCGCGATCGTGCTCTTCCTCGCCCTGGGCACGCTCGCGATCGTCGGCCTGCTCCCCGACACCGATCCGGTGGGCCTGGCGAACCTCACGGGCCAGGGCGGCTTCCTGCCCAACGGCTGGGGCGGGGTCGTCTCCGGTGTTCTCGCCGTCGTCTTCGCCTTCGGCGGCCTGGAGGTCGTCACCATCGCCGCCGCCGAGTCGGACGACCCGGCGCGCAACGTGGCCCGCGCGGTGCGCAGCGCCGTCTGGCGCATCCTCTTCTTCTACGTGGGTTCGATGCTGGTCATCGTGACCCTGCTGCCCTGGACCTCGATGACGCCGGGTCAGTCGCCGTACGTCGCCGTCCTCGACTCGATCGGGGTCCCGGCGGCCGGCCAGATCATGAACATCGTGGTCTTCGTGGCGCTGCTGTCGGCGCTCAACGCCAATCTGTACGGCTCCTCGCGGATGGTCTTCTCGCTCGCGGAGCGCGGTGAGGCGCCGAAGGGGCTGCTGAAGGTGGCGGGCGGGGGCGTGCCGCGCCGCGCGGTGCTGGCCTCGGTGGCGTTCGGGTTCGTCTCCGTGCTGCTCAATCTGAAGTGGCCGGATTCCGTCTTCCTCTACATGCTCAACGCCGTCGGCGCGGTGCTCCTCTTCGTCTGGGGTCTGATCGCGGTCTCGCAGCTGCGGCTGCGCCGCCGGATCGAGCGCGAGGCCCCGGAGACGCTGACGCTGCGGATGTGGGGCTTCCCGTGGCTGACCTGGACGGCGCTGGCCGCGATGGCGGCCGTCCTGGTGCTGATGCTGACCGACGACGGTGCGCGGCCGCAGGTGCTGTGGTCGGGCGCGGCCACCGGGGCGGTACTGCTCGTGGCATGGGTGCGCGAGATATGCACGAAGCGGAGGTAATCCTTCACCTTGTGTGAAGCTCGTGCCCGTATAGCGGACATCTGTTCCCTGTAAGCGGTACTCCCACCCAGACTGTGGGCCGTTCCCCCGTCTCAGGCAATGAACAGGGCTGCCCATGTCACGGACCACCGCGCCCGAGCCCGTCGACCGCAAGGCCGACGGGACGCCCCCCTCCCAGGGACTCACGCACGGCCTCAAGCAGCGTCATCTCTCGATGATCGCCCTCGGCGGCGTCATCGGCGCCGGCCTCTTCGTCGGCTCCGGTGCCGGCATCGCCGCCGCCGGCCCCTCGATCGTGGTCGCGTACGCCATCTCCGGGCTGCTCGTCATGCTCGTGATGCGCATGCTCGGCGAGATGTCGGCGGCCAACCCGGCCTCCGGCTCCTTCTCCGTCCACGCCGAGCGCGCCATCGGCCCGTGGGCCGGCTTCACGGCGGGCTGGTCCTTCTGGTTCCTGCTCTGCGTGGCCGTCGGCCTGGAGGGCATCGGCGCGGCGAAGATCATGACCGGCTGGTTCCCGGACAGCCCGGAGTGGGCCTGGGTCGCCCTCTTCATGCTGGTCTTCTGCGCGACCAACCTGGCGGCGGTGAAGAACTTCGGCGAGTTCGAGTTCTGGTTCGCCGCCCTGAAGGTCGGCGCGATCGTCCTCTTCCTCGGCATCGGCGTGCTCGCCATCGTCGGCGTCCTGCCCGGCTCGGACGCCCCCGGCACCGCGAACCTCACCGGCGACGGCGGCTTCTTCCCGAACGGCTCCGAGGGGCTGATCGTCGGTCTGCTCGCCTCGGTCTTCGCGTACGGCGGTCTGGAGACCGTCACCATCGCCGCCGCCGAGTCCGAGCACCCCGTGCAGGGCGTCGCGAAGGCGGTCCGCACGGCGATGTGGCGCATCGCGCTCTTCTACATCGGCTCGATGGCCGTCATCGTGACCCTGGTCCCGTGGGACGACAAGGCCGTCGTCGAGAAGGGCCCCTACGTCGCCACCCTCGACCACCTGGGCATCCCCGCGGCCGGCCAGATCATGAACGTGGTCGTACTGATCGCCCTGCTGTCGGCCATGAACGCCAACATCTACGGCGCCTCCCGGATGGCCACCTCGCTGGTCGCCCGCGGCCAGGGCCCGAAGGCGCTCGGCCGGACCTTCGGCGGCGTCCCGCGCCCCGCGGTGCTCGTCTCCTCGGTCTTCGGCTTCCTCTGCGTGCTGCTGAGCTACTGGCGGCCGGAGGACATCTTCATCTGGCTGCTCAACACCATCGGCGCGATCATCCTCGTCGTCTGGTTCTTCATCGCCGTCTCGCAGCTGCTGCTGCGCCGCCGCACCGAGCGCGAGGCGCCGGAGAAGCTCGTCGTGAAGATGTGGGCCTTCCCGGTGCTCACCTGGGTGGCGCTCGCCGGCATGGCGGCGATCTTCTTCCTGATGGCCCGCGAGGAGGGCACCAGGGTCCAGCTGTACTGGACCGGCGGCCTGACGGCGCTGCTCGCGGCGGTCGGCTTCGCGCTGCAGAAGAAGCGCGGGGCGCGGGAGCCGCAGGACTCCTGAACGCACGACGCCCGAGCGCACGACGCCTGAGCGCACGACGCATCCGTACGGAAGCCCCCGGACCGGTCTCGGTCCGGGGGCTTCCGTGTTTCTCCGCCACGAGTCCTAGGACCGATGACTGATCAACTCGGGGCGGTGCTGCTGTTAGCCTGCACCTGCATATAGGTTGCAATAACTCAGTAGCAGCGAGAGGCTCGGCACATGGCGATCTACACCCTTCCGGAACTGCCGTACGACTACGCGGCTCTGGAGCCGGTGATCAACCCCCAGATCATCGAGCTGCACCACGACAAGCACCACGCCGCGTACGTCAAGGGCGCCAACGACACCCTTGAGCAGCTGGAAGAGGCGCGCGACAAGGAGCAGTGGGGCTCGATCAACGGCCTGGAGAAGAACCTCGCGTTCCACCTCTCCGGCCACATCCTCCACAGCATCTACTGGAACAACATGAACAGCCCGAAGGAGGGTGGCGGCGGCGAGCCGCTGGCCGCCGACGGGGTCGGCGACCTCGCCGACGCGATCACCGAGTCGTTCGGTTCCTTCGCCAAGTTCAAGTCCCAGCTGACCAAGGCCTCCGCCACCACCCAGGGCTCCGGCTGGGGTGTCCTCGCCTACGAGCCGATCAGCGGCCGGCTGATCGTCGAGCAGGTCTACGACCACCAGGGCAACGTCGGCCAGGGCTCGATCCCGGTCCTCGTCTTCGACGCCTGGGAGCACGCCTTCTACCTGCAGTACAAGAACCAGAAGGTGGACTTCATCGAGGCCATGTGGCAGGTCGTCAACTGGCAGGACGTGAACAAGCGCTACCAGGCGGCCAAGACGTCCGTCCCGCTGATCTCCTTCTGATCCGCGTTCCGCGCCGCCCTCCGGTCCCCGTCCGGACCGGGCCCCGCTCGTCCTGCTCGTGATCGTCTTCTCAACCTTCACTCGCAGGCGGATGAAAGAAGGACCCCCGCGATGACGTGAATCGCGGGGGTCCTTCCATGCCCGGGGGCGGTCACTCGAAGCTCGGGGCCGCCGTCCGCGTCCGCTTGATCTCGTAGAAGCCGGGCGTCGCCGCCACCAGCAGCGTGCCGTCCCACAGCCGGGCCGCCGCCTCGCCGCGCGGGGTCGGCGTGACGACCGGGCCGAAGAAGGCGACCTCGTCGCCGTCGGCGCCCGGCACCGAGATGACCGGCGTACCGACGTCCTGGCCGACCTTCTCTATGCCCTCCTTGTGGGAGGCGCGCAGCTCGGCGTCGTACGTGTCCTTGTCGGCGTAGTCCGCGAGGTCGGCCGGCAGGCCGACGTCCGCGAGGGCGCCGGCGATCGCCTCGCGCGTCGGGCCCTCGCCGTTGTTGTGGAAGCGGGTGCCGAGCGCGGTGTAGAGCTTGCCGACGACCTCGTCGCCGTGCAGCTGCTGGGCCGCGATCACCACGCGGACCGGGCCCCAGGCCTTGGTCTCCAGCATGTCGCGGTAATCCGCCGGGAGCTCGTCGAGCTTGTCCTCGTTGAGGACCGCCAGGCTCATCACCTTCCACCGGACATCGACCGGGCGGACCTTCTCGACCTCCAGCATCCAGCGGGAGGTCATCCAGGCCCACGGGCACAGCGGGTCGAACCAGAAGTCGGCGGTGGTCCTGCTCTCGGACATGTCACTCCTCTTGGACGGATACCTGTACGCCGTCCGGAGCAACGTCTCACCCCGGCCGGGGCATTCCCCGAGTGCCGCCCGACAGTGGCACATGGGAGGATCGGTGCTGTTTCGAACGAGCCACGAAGGAGTGACCGTGCCCGGTGAGAATCTGTCCCGCGACGAGGCCCGCGAGCGGGCCGAGCTGCTGTCCGTCGACGGGTACGAGGTCGCCCTGGACCTGCGCTCGGCGGTCGGGGAGTCGAGCGAGAAGGTCCGCACCTTCCGCTCGGTGACGACGATCCGGTTCCGGCGCACGGGCACGGGCACCACCACCTTCGTCGACCTGATCGCCCCCGCCGTCACCTCGGTGGAGCTGAACGGCCGCGCGCTCGACCCGGCCACCGTCTTCGACGGCGCGCGGATCGCCCTGGACGGCCTGGCCGACGAGAACGTGCTCGTGGTCGACGCCCAGTGCGCGTACAGCCGGACGGGCGAGGGCATGCACCGCTTCGTCGACCCCGAGGACGGCGAGGTCTACCTCTACACGCAGTACGAGCCGGCCGACGCCCGCCGCGTGTACGCCACCTTCGAGCAGCCCGACCTGAAGGCCCCGCACCTCTTCTCGGTGACGGCCCCCGAGGGCTGGACGGTGTGGAGCAACGGCGCCGGGGAGCGGGACGCCGAGGGCGTGTGGCGGTTCGCGGAGACGGCGCCGATCTCGACGTACATCACCTGTGTCGTCGCGGGTCCCTACCACTACGTCACGGACACCTACCGGCGCACGCTGGCCGACGGGACCGATCTTGAGATCCCGCTCGGCGCGATGTGCCGCAAGGGGCTCGCCAAGCACTTCGACGCGGACGACGTCTTCCTGATCACCAAGCAGGGCTTCGACTTCTTCCACGACAACTTCGACTTCCCCTACCCCTTCGGCAAGTACGACCAGGCCTTCGTCCCCGAGTACAACCTCGGCGCGATGGAGAACCCGGGCATGGTGACCTTCCGCGAGGAGTACATCTACCGGGGCAAGGTCACGCGGGCCGCGTACGAGCGCCGCGCCAACGTGATCCTGCACGAGATGGCGCACATGTGGTTCGGCGACCTCGTCACCATGGTGTGGTGGGACGACCTGTGGCTGAAGGAGTCCTTCGCCGACTTCATGGGCTCCTTCGTGCTGGCCGAGGCGACCCGGTTCACCAACAGCTGGGTCACCTTCGCCAACAACCGCAAGTCCTGGGCGTACCGCGCCGACCAGCTGCCGTCCACCCACCCGATCACGGCCGACATCCGTGACCTGGAGGACGCCAAGCTCAACTTCGACGGCATCACGTACGCCAAGGGCGCCTCGGTCCTGAAGCAGCTCGTGGCGTACGCGGGCCGGGACGCGTTCCTGGAGGGCGCGCGCCGCTACTTCAAGCGGCACGCGTACGGGAACACGCGTCTGGCCGACCTGCTCTCCGTCCTGGAGGAGACCTCCGGGCGCGACATGAAGGCCTGGTCGCGGTCCTGGCTGCAGACCTCGGGCGTCAACACGCTGACGCCGGAGGTGACGTACGACGCGGAGGGCCGGATCACCGAGCTGGCCGTCGTCCAGGGCGGCGAGGAGCTGCGCCCGCACCGGGCCGCCGTCGGCCTCTACAAGCTGTCCGCCGACGGCGAGCTCGTGCGGTACGCGCGGGCCGAGGCCGACGTGGTCGGCGCGCGGACCGTCGTGGCCGAACTGGCCGGCTCGGACCGGCCCGATCTGGTGCTCGTCAACGACGACGACCTGACGTACTGCAAGGTCCGCTTCGACGAGGGCTCGCTCGCGACCCTGCGGGAGCACCTGGGCGACATCACGGACCCGCTCGCGCGGGCGCTGTGCTGGTCGGCGCTGTGGAACCTGACCCGGGACGGCCTGATGCCCGCCCGTGACTTCGTCGCGGTCGCGCTCGCCTTCGCGGGCCGCGAGACGGACATCGGCGTGCTCCAGATGGTGCACGCCTGGGCGCGCTCGGCGGTCACGCACTACGCGGCACCCGCGTGGCGCGCGGAGGGCGGCCGGCTGCTCGCCGAGGGCGGGCTGCGCGAGCTGCGGGTGGCCGAGCCGGGCAGCGAGCACCAGCTGACCTGGGCGCGCTTCTTCGCGGCCGCGGCCGGGTCGGAGGCGGACTTCCAGCTCCTCGAGGGTCTGCTCGACGGCTCGGCGAAGATCGACGGCCTGGAGGTCGACCAGGAGCTGCGCTGGGCGTTCCTGGAGCCGCTGGCCACGCACGGCCGCGCGGACGAGGCCCGGATCGGCGAGGAGCTGTCCCGCGACGACACGGCGACCGGCAAGCGGCACCAGGTGCGCTGCCTGGCCGCCCGGCCCTCGGCGGCGGTCAAGGCGCAGGCCTGGGCGCAGGTCGTCGAGTCGGACACGCTGTCGAACGCGCTGGTGGAGGCGACGATCGCGGGCTTCGTCCAGCCCTCGCAGCGCGAGCTGATCGCGCCGTACGCGGAGAAGTACTTCGCGGCGATCGAGCGGATCTGGTCGGAGCGTTCCATCCAGATCGGCATGGACGTGGTCCGCGGGCTGTTCCCGGGCCTCCAGGACGACGAGTCGACGCTGACGGCGACGGACGCCTGGCTGAGCGCGCACGAGGGCGCCGCGCCGGCGCTGCGGCGGCTCGTCCTGGAGTCGCGCGACGACCTGGCGCGGGCGCTGCGGGCGCAGGTCTGCGACGCGGGCGCGGACGCGTAGCGCACGGGGATCCCGAACGGTTGTCGTGGGCGGCGCTCCTGATGGGGCGCCGCCCACGGCGTTCCGGCAAGCAACCCTCATCGGCACTCGAACGCGCGTACTTTAGGGCGAAGTTGTCCCGGTTCGGCGACGTGCTTGTAACAGCGGTTAGCGGGGCCTCCGGGAGCGGAAGACCCCCGGCATGAACCAGAACACCCCCATCACCCCCCGGCCCCTCCCCCTCACCGCCGACCGGCTGCGGGCGGCGCTGCTCCACGCGCACCGGCCCGGCGCCGCGCCCGCCGCCCGGGAGACCGAGGCGATGATCACCGGGCTCGCAGCGCTCGCCGTGCACGGCTTCTCCTCCGCTCCCCCGCTGCTCGCCCTGGACCGGATCGACGTCCTGGTCCCGCGCACCCGCCGGCTGCGCTCCACCCACACGGTCCGGGTGGTGCGCGCGCACGACATGCCCGAGCCGCTGGAGCTCGGCGGGGTTCCCGTCGCGCCGGTCGCGCGGGCGCTCGCGGACGCGGTGTCCGCGCTGACCGACGCGCCCACGGTGCGCGGGTTGCTCACCGAGGCGGTACGCGGCGGGCACTGCGAACCCGGCACGGTGGTACGGGAGTTGAACCGGGCGCGGCTGCTGAACCGGCCGCACGTGGTGGACGCCGTCGACTCGCTGCTCGCGGAGGGCCGCGGCATCGCCGAGGAGCGGCTGTACGAGATGGTCCGGGAGTTCGGGCTCCCGGACCCGATGTGGAACGTGGACCTGCGGCTGCCGGGCGGCCCGCACCTCGGCGGCGTGGACGCCTACTGGCCCGACCAGGCGGTGGCCCTGGAGCTGGACACCCGGGCGCCCCGGCAGGACGACGACGCGCTCTGGTCGGAGTACACCCGCAAGCGCGAGCACCTGGAGCGGCTCGGCATCACGGTCGTCCACATCACTCCGCGCAAGCTGCGCGAGGCGATGGACCAGCAGGCCACCGTGGTCCGTACGGCCCTGATGGCCGCGTCGGACCGGCAGCCCGCCGCCTACGTCGTCGTCCTGCCCCGCTGAGCGGGCGCCGCGTCAACTCTTCGGAGCACCCTTCGGAGCCGTACCGCAGAACTCGGCCTCGACGACGGTCTGACTCTCCCCGACCCAGTCCGCGTTGAAGTTCATGGCGAGCGAGTGCTCGCCGTCCCGGGTGGTGACGGCCTGCGAGGAGGAGCCGTGGATGCCACCGCCGTGGCCCCAGACCTCCTTGCCACAGCTCAGCTTCACCTGCATCAGCCCCAGGCCGTAGTGGACGCCGGGGGCCACCTCGCCCACCGGCACGGCCCGCGTCAGCTCGCGCATCTCGGCCTTCGGGAGCAGCTTCCCCTTGAGCAGGGCCCGGTAGAACGTCTGCAGGTCGTTGGAGTCGGAGATCATCTCGCCCGCCGCGTACGCGAGGGACGGGTTCAGCTCGGTGACGTCGTACACCTTCGTCGCGTTCGGGTCGATCGAGAGCGTCGAGAACGCGCGTGAACTCGGCTGCGGCATCCGCGCCTTCGTCCCGGGGACGCTGGTGGCCCGCAGCTTGAGCGGCCCCAGGATCCGCCGCTCGACCTCCTTGCCGTACGGGCGGCCGGTGACCTTCTCGATCACCATGCCCGCGAGGACGTAGTTGGTGTTGGAGTAGGACCAGGAGGTGCCCGGCGCGAAGGTCGGCTCGTGGGTCATGGCGACGGCGACGAGCTGCTCCGGGGTCCAGGTGTCGTAGCGGTGCTTCAGGAACTCCTCGCCGAAGACCTTCTGCTGGAAGCCGGGGTCGGAGGTGACGTCGTAGACGCCGCTGGTGTGGTTGAGGAGCTGCCGAACGGTCATCTTGCTTCCGTCGTGACCGTTGCCCCGGACGACGCCCGGCAGCCACTTCTCGACCGGGTCGTCCAGGTCGAGCCGGCCCTCGGCCTGGAGCTGGAGGAGGACGGTGGCGACGAAGGTCTTGGTGATCGAGCCGACCCGGTAGCGGTCCTGGCCGCCGCGCTCGCCCGCCGTCCCGGTCCAGCCGGACCGGCCGGAGCGGGCCTGGGCCACGGCCCCGGGCACCCCTTCGGCGACCGCCGCGTCGAGGGCCCGCTGGGTGACGGTGTGGTCGGGCTTCTTCGGTGCGGTGGCGGCGACGGCGGGCGCGGCGAGCGCTCCCGCGGTGAGCGCGGCGGTGGCGGCCGTCGCGGCGAGGAGGGTGCGGGCGAGGCGTGCGGAGGTCATGCGGGTTCCCCTGTTTCTGTGCGGTCCTGCGGGTGTACTGCGGTCGCGGGAGGGGACCCGGAAGGCGGGGCGGAGGGTTGAGCGGGGTCGCTCCGGTTGAGCGGTATTCAGCCGTTCGCCGGGTCGGCGAGGCGGGAGCGGCCGACGGGCGGCCGTTCGCGCCACAACTGCAGCCCGATGTCGACGAGTTCGACCCTGGTGAGGTCGGGGACGGCGGCGAGGGGGTGCCAGGCGGCGAGGTCCGTGGAGCCGCCGGTCTCGTTGCGCAGGGAGCCGCCGGTGATCCGGGATTCGTAGATGATCCGCAGGCCCTGGAAGTCGCCGGGGCCGCCGAGCCTGCGCAGCCAGCCGCGCCGGATGGAGTCGATGCCGAGCAGGGCGACCGGCTCGGTCAGATAGCCGGTCTCCTCCTCGACCTCGCGGACGACGGTGTCCACGGGCTCCTCGCCGTGGTCCATCCCGCCGCCGGGCAGCGTCCAGCGCTTGGCGCCCGCCCGGTCCACCCAGCGGGCGAGGAGGATCTCGTCGTCACGGACACACACGGCGTAGGCCGCCACCCTCAACTCCTGCTTCATGGAGCGAGGTTAGAGGCAGCGGGGCGGCGGTGTCAGAACCAGTACGCGGGGTACGTCCGCCCCGTGACGCGGGCGCCCGCGAGCCCGACGGCGACGAGCAGGACGCTGGCGAGGGCGAGCAGCGCGAGGAAGGTCCAGAACGGCGGATTCTGGAGGGTGACGATCACGGCCGTGGCGGCGGCGGGCGAGTGCGGGGTGCGGGCCGCCATCATGACGCCGAGCGCGAGGCCGCCGGCGAGGGCGGCGCCCCAGAGGGACGGACCGGTGACCAGGAGGACCGCGAAGCCGGTGAGCGCGGAGAGGAGCTGACCGCCGACGACCGAGCGGGGCTGGGCGAGCGGCAGGTCGGGCGCGCCCGCCACCAGGGCCATGCTGGCCGCCAGGGGCGGGATCAGCAGCGGCTGGTCGAGGACGGTGCCGAGGGCGACCAGGGCGAGCAGGGCGGTGACGCTCACGGCGGTCGCCAGGGCCACGGCCCTGGGGTGCGGCCGGGCGGGTGGGGCGGCGGTCGTCATGCGGGGTCCTGGGGGTGGGCGCCGAGGGGCGGGTTGGCGGGCGAGTAGTCGGGTTCGGACCAGCGCAGGGGGCTCGCGGCCGGGGTCTCCAGGACCTGCTCCACGCGGAACCTGGTGGTCCGGCCACCGTCCTCGCCGTACGTCGTGCCGGCCGTGCCGGACAGCTGGAGCGTGGTGCCGGTCAGCCAGTCGAGGAAGAGCAGGCCCGCGCGGCCGTCGGTCTCCAGGTTGCCGAGGGTCAGGAACATCGCGTTGCCGGGATAGTCCGGCCAGCTCAGCTCGGTGGGCGAGTCGACGCCCACGAAGCCGGGGAAGCCGCCCCGGTGGCTCGCGTCCATGCCGTCGGGGGCGGTGGTCGCGATGAAGAAGGTGTCGGCGGCCCGGACGAACCGCTCCTGGGCCGGGGTCAGCGCGGTGGAGCGGCGCGGGGCGCCGGGCGGGGTGGCGAGGTCGGGCGCGGACAGCTCGCGCTTCTGGATGTACTTCGGGCAGTTGGAGAAGACCTGCTCCGCCTCGACGGTGAAGCCGCGGGCGCTGGGGCGGGCGATGCCGTTGAGGCGCATGCGGCGACGGGTGCGCGGGTCGAGGGCGATGGTCCCGACGGGCGCGGGGCCGGGGGCCGGCGGCGGGGCCGCCACGGAGATCGTGTGCGGACCGGTCGCCCGGGCGAAGCCGGGGGTGCCGGTGAGGAGCGAGCTCCAGACCCGGCCGTCGGCGTCGGCCGCGGCGAGCACCAGCATCGGCTGGAGTTCGAGGAAGGCGGCGGCGATGGGGCGGATGCCGTCGGTGATGGAGCGGCCGACGTGGGCGGCGATGTCGGTGGCGCCGGTGCGCTCCTGGACGGCGCGGGAGCCTGCGTTGTACGCGTCCATGGGTGGGCCTTTCGTGTACGGGCCCGGGGGCGGGGGTCCGGGGTGCGGACCCCCGCCCTCGGGCGGCGTCCGCTGCCTAGAAGAAGCCGCAGGTCGGGGCACCCTCGGTGGGGGCCTCCGCGTCCTCCCCGCCGGTCGGGGCGAAGATCTCCAGGCGGGTGCCGTCCGGGTCGTGGAAGAAGATGCCGCCGGAGTGGCCGCCCTCGGAGTGCGGGACGACGCCCTCGTACGCGAAGGGCGTGCCGCGCTCCTTCAGGGCCGCCTCCGCCGTCTTGACCGCCTCGCTCGACTCGGCCTCCCACGCGAGGTGGTGCAGGCCCGCGCGGCCGGCGTCGTACGCCCCCTCCGCCTGCTGCCAGAGCGTGAGGACGAGCTGTCCGCCCTGGCCGAGGAAGGCGTACCGCCGGCCCTCCTCCTTGCCCTCGCCGAGCACCTCGAAGCCCAGCACGTCTCCGTAGAAGCCGAGCGAACGCTCCAGGTCCGTGACGTTCAGCCCCACATGGTTGGTCTTCAGCGTTCCGATCGCCGCCATGGCGGTTCCCCTCTCATCGACAAGCGCTAACCATTGAACTTCACTTTAGAGGTTAGAGCGCGGGAGCGCAACCGGTTACGTAACCTTGAGGGGTTAGTTCCACGAGGAGGGTGCCCGCCATGACCGTTTCCGATCCGCGGCCCCTGGCCGGCGAGCCCGTCTCCCTCGACCTGCTCAACACCCGCTGGATGATGGACGGCGTACGCCAGGACCTGCTCACCGACACCGAGGGCCTCGCCGTATGGCTCGGCGCCAACGGGCTCGACGCGCGCTTCGCCGCCGACGCGACCACCCTGCGCCACACGCTGACCGCCCGCGAGGCCCTCTCCGGGCTCGTCGACCGGCCCGGCGACCTCGACGCCGTCTCCCGCGTCGACGCCGTCCTCGGCCACGGCCGCATCCGCGCCACGCTCACGGCCGAGGGCCCGGGCGAGCTGCCCGAGTTCGCGGACCCGGCCTGGGGCCCCGGCTGGACCGCCGCCCGGGACTATCTCGACCTCCTGCGCACCGCCCCCGACCGCATCCGTTCCTGCGCCCACGAGGCGTGCATCCTGCACTTCTTCGACACCTCACGGAACGGCACCCGGCGCTGGTGCTCGATGGCGATCTGCGGCAACCGGGCCAAGGCCTCCCGCCACTACGCTCGTACAAAGGAGAACTAACCAGCGGTAAACGGGGGTCGACTCGTCACCTTTGACACCGATACGTTCTCTGTGGCGTATCGCGCCCGGTGGCGGATGTGTGCCATGACCACATCCCGCCGAATTCAACTCTCCACAAACCCCTGTCACTTGCGAAAGGCTGAGCGGTCATCCGGTACCGAAATCCGGACCCTCTTCTTTCACCATCAGGGATGTAAATGACCACCCCCGAAACTCAGAGCTCCATATCCGGGCGCTCGACCTCCGGGCACAGACGCGCAGCCCGGATCGCCGCCGCCGCGGGACTCGTCACCGCGCTGATCGCGGCCGGCGCCGCGCCGGTCCTGGCCGTCGAGGCCCCGGCCACCACCACTCCCCCGGTCAAGTCCGCCGGGTCGAGCGACAAGCTCGGTCCGACCGACGCCCAGCGCCTCAGCGAGGCCGAGGCGACCGGCGAGAAGAACGTCACGATCCTCGTGGCCACCGCCCCCGGCTCCACCGAGCAGGTCGCAGGCCAGCTCGACGCCGTCCAGGGTGCCTCGGTCGGCCGCCAGGAGGACAAGCTCGGCTACGTCCGCGCCACGATCCCGACCGGCAAGGCCGACGCCGCCATCAAGGCGGCCGCCAAGCTCTCCAGCGTCCAGGCGATCGACCTGCAGGCCGAGATCCCGCTGGACGACCCGACCCCCGACGCCGGCACCGCCGGCGCCGTCGAGGGCACGACCGTCTCCACGACGTACCCGGCCCCGAGCAAGAACACGCCGGCGAAGAACCCGTACAACCCGTCGCACGAGACGGGCGCCGTCGACTTCGTCGAGGACCACCCCAAGGCCGACGGCCGGGGTGTCACCATCGGCGTCCTCGACTCCGGCGTGGACCTCGGCCACCCGGCGCTGCAGAAGACCACCACCGGCGAGCGCAAGATCGTCGACTGGGTCACCTCGACCGACCCGCTGACCGAGGGCGACGGCACCTGGCGTGCCCAGATCACCCCGGTCGCCGGCCCGGTCTTCACCGCCTCCTCGCAGTCCTGGAAGGCGCCCGAGGGCTCCTACCAGTTCAGCCGCTTCAACGAGGCGATCACCGCGGGCGGCGACCCGGCCGGTGACATCAACCGCGACGGCGACACGGCCGACCTCTTCGGCATGCTGTACGACCCGGCCGCCGGCACCGTCCGCGTGGACACCGACCAGAACAACGACTTCACGGACAACGCGCCGATGAAGCCGTACAAGGACGGGTACCAGATCGGCTACTTCGGTACCGACAACCCGGCCACCGAGGTCGTCGAGAAGACGCCGTTCGTCGTCGAGATCCGCAAGGACGTCGCGATGGACCCGCTGGGCGGCTCCTGGGTCGGCCAGAAGCGCGACTTCGTCAACATCGGCATCGTCGAGTCCTCCCACGGCACGCACGTCGCCGGCATCACCGCCGCCAAGGGCCTCTTCGGCGGCCGGATGAACGGCGCGGCGCCCGGCGCGAAGATCGTCTCCTCGCGCGCGTGCACCTGGACCGGCGGCTGCACCAACACCGCCCTCACCGAGGGCATGACGGACCTCGTCGTCAACCGCGGCGTCGACATCGTCAACATGTCGATCGGCGGCCTGCCCGCGCAGAACGACGGCGACAACGTCCGCGCCCGCCTGTACACCCGCCTGATCGACCAGTACGGCGTCCAGCTGATCATCTCGGCCGGCAACTCCGGCCCGGGCATCAACACGATCGGCGACCCCGGCCTGGCCGACAAGGTCATCTCGGTCGGCGCGGCGATCTCCAAGTCGACCTGGGCCGCCAACTACGGCTCGGCCGTCACCAAGTCGTACGCGATGTTCCCCTTCTCCTCGCGCGGCCCGCGTGAGGACGGCGGCTTCACCCCGACCATCTCCGGTCCGGGCTCGTCCGTGAACACCATCCCGACCTGGCAGGCGGGCGCCGGCGTTCCGGAGTCCGGCTACGCGCTGCCCGCCGGTTACGGGATGCTCAACGGCACCTCGATGTCCTCCCCGCAGGTCGCGGGCGCGAGCGCGCTGCTCATCTCGGCCGCGAAGCAGAAGCGGATCGAGCTCGACCCGCTGACCCTGCGCACCGCCCTCACCTCGACCGCCCAGCGGATCCCCGGTGTCGCGGCGCACGAGCAGGGCTCGGGCCTCATCGACATCAACGAGGCCTGGGAGTCGATCAAGGACGGCGCGACCGCCCACGACTACAAGGTCCAGGCCCCGGTCGACACCGCGATCTTCCCGGCCCCGCACACCGGCACCGGTGTGTACGACCGTGAGGGCGGCCTCAAGGTCGGCCAGAAGAAGGTCTACGACGTCACCATCACGCGCACGAACGGCCCGAACCGGCCGATCGAGCACGAGCTGGAGCTGAAGTACAACGACGGCACCTTCCGGATCCTCGGCGACGACGAGATCGACCTGCCGCTGAACCAGCCGGTCACCGTCAAGATCCAGGCGAAGCCCACCACCGCCGGTGTGCACAGCGTGATCCTGGAGGCCGACGACGACCGCACCGAGGGTGTCGACAAGCAGATCCTCGCCACCTCGGTCGTCGCGTCCGACCTGACCGCGCCCGGCTACGGCTTCTCCGCCAACGGCTCGGTCCAGCGCAACAGCCACAAGTCGTACTTCATCACCGTGCCGGAGGGCGCCAAGACCCTCGAGGTCGCCCTCGGCGGTCTGAAGGAGAAGAGCCAGACCCGGTTCATCTCCATCCACCCGTACGGCGTGGCCTTCGAGTCCACCGCGTCCAACGTGTGCTACCCGCACTACAACCCGGCCAACACCTGCCGTCCGGACCTGCGCTCGTACGCCAACCCGACGCCGGGCGTCTGGGAGATCGAGGTCGAGGCGCGCCGCACCTCGCCCGACCTGGACAACCCGTACAAGCTCGACGTCTCGGTGCTCGGCGCCGAGTTCGACCCGGCCACGCAGACCGTCGCCGAGGCGAAGGTCGGCACCCCGGCCGCCGTCGAGTGGACCGTCACCAACAAGTTCGCCGGCCTCGAGGGCAAGCTGAAGGGCGGCCCGCTGGGCTCGCTCAAGACCGAGACGCCGACGATCAAGCACCACGAGCAGCAGACGAAGACCGTCACCATCGGTGAGGGTGTCGAGCGGCTCGACGTGGCGATCGGCAACACCTCGGACAAGGCCGCCGACCTGGACCTGACGGTCCTGCGCGACGGCGTCCAGGTGGGCCAGGCCGCGGACGGCGACTCGGAGGAGGCCGTCTCGCTCGTCAAGCCGGCCGCCGGCACCTACACGATCGTGATCGACGGCTACTCGGTGCAGGCCGAGGGCGGCACGACCTTCGACTACAAGGACGTGTACTACTCGGCAGCGCTCGGCAGCGTCCAGGTCGACGCCGCCAAGAGCTACCCGCTGGCCAACGGCGCGTCCGCCAAGGTCGGCGCCTCGGTGCTCGTCGCCGGTGCCGCGCCCGAGGGCCGGCAGTTCTTCGGCGAGGTCCAGCTGGTGAACGCGCGCGGCACGGTCGCGGGCGCCGGCAGCGTCGTGATCGGCAAGGTCACCCCGTAACACCGCGGTACGCGTGACGTCCCGTGACGTCGCGTGAGGGGCGGGCACCGGAACCGGTGCCCGCCCCTTCTCCGTCTCCGCCCACGGCCCGTGACCGTCCCGACACCCGTCCCGATCCTCGGACAATGGATTGGACAAGCCGGGCCGGGACATACGCATCATGGACGGCAGCAGCCTGCACAAACGTACGGAGGAGTCCCCGTGAAGGTCGGAATCGTCGGAGCCACCGGTCAGGTCGGCACAGTCATGCGCAAGATCCTGGCCGAGCGGGAGTTCCCGGTCGAGGAGCTGCGGCTCTTCGCCTCCGCCCGCTCCGCGGGCACCGTCCTCGACGGGGTCACGGTCGAGGACGCCGCCACCGCCGACTACACCGGCCTCGACATCGTCCTGTTCTCCGCGGGCGGCGCGACCTCCAAGGCCCTCGCCGAGAAGGTCGCCTCCCAGGGCGCCGTCGTGATCGACAACTCCTCCGCCTGGCGCCGCGACCCCGAGGTGCCCCTGGTGGTCTCCGAGGTCAACCCGCACGCGATCAAGGACCGCCCCAAGGGCATCATCGCCAACCCGAACTGCACCACGATGGCCGCGATGCCGGTCCTCAAGCCGCTCCACCAGGAGGCCGGCCTCACCGCGCTGATCGCCACGACCTACCAGGCCGTCTCCGGCTCCGGTGTCGCCGGCGTCGCCGAGCTGCGCACCCAGGCGTGCGCCGTCGCCGAGAACGCCGACCAGCTGGCGTTCGACGGCGAGGCCGTGGAGTTCCCCGAGCCCGCCGTCTACAAGCGCCCGATCGCCTTCAACGTCGTCCCGCTGGCCGGCTCGATCGTCGACGACGGCACCTTCGAGACCGACGAGGAGCAGAAGCTCCGCAACGAGTCCCGCAAGATCCTGGAGATCCCCGAGCTGAAGGTCTCCGGCACCTGTGTGCGCGTCCCGGTCTTCTCCGGCCACTCGCTCCAGGTCAACGTGCGCTTCGAGCGTCCGATCAGCGTCGAGCGCGCCTACGAGCTGCTCAAGGACGCCGAGGGCGTCGAGCTCTCCGAGATCCCGACCCCGCTGCAGGCGGCCGGCAAGGACGCCTCGTACGTGGGCCGCATCCGCGTGGACGAGACCGTGGACCACGGTCTGGCGCTGTTCCTCTCCAACGACAACCTGCGCAAGGGCGCCGCGCTGAACGCGGTGCAGATCGCGGAGCTGGTCGCGGCGGAGCTGAAGGGCTGACGCCGACCGTACGCGGACGGGAAGGGGCGGCCACCGGGGACGGTGGCCGCCCCTTCGGGCGTTCTTCCGGCCCTGGGAAATGTGCCGTGCGGGGTGGAGCCGCCGCGTGGAAGGATGGCCCAAACGTCACGAAATCTAGGAGATGACCGGGTGCCTGGCACAAACCTGACCCGTGAAGAGGCGCAGCAGCGGGCGAAGCTGCTGACCGTGGACGCGTACGAGGTCGACCTCGACCTCTCCGGTGCGCAGGAGGGCGGCACCTACCGGTCCGTCACCACCGTCCGCTTCGATTCCGCCGAGGCGGGCGCCGAGACCTTCATCGATCTCGTCGCCCCCGCCGTGCACGAGGTCGTCCTCAACGGCCACGCGCTCGACGTCGCCGCCGTCTTCCGCGACTCGCGGATCGCGCTGGCCCATCTGCACCAGGGTTCGAACGAGCTGAAGGTCGTCGCCGACTGCGCGTACACGAACACCGGTGAGGGCCTGCACCGCTTCGTCGACCCGGTCGACGACCAGGCGTACCTCTACACCCAGTTCGAGGTGCCGGACGCCCGCCGGGTCTTCGCCTCCTTCGAGCAGCCGGACCTGAAGGCGACGTTCCAGTTCACCGTGAAGGCGCCGAGCGGCTGGAGCGTGATCTCCAACTCGCCGACCCCGGAGCCCAAGGACGACATGTGGGTCTTCGAGCCGACCCCGCGCATCTCGACGTACATCACGGCGCTCATCGTCGGCCCGTACCACTCGGTGCACTCGACGTACGAGAAGGACGGCCAGACCGTCCCGCTCGGCATCTACTGCCGTCCGTCGCTGGCCGAGTTCCTCGACGCGGACCACATCTTCGACGTCACGCGCCAGGGCTTCGACTGGTTCCAGGAGAAGTTCGCGTACGACTACCCCTTCGCCAAGTACGACCAGCTCTTCGTGCCGGAGTTCAACGCGGGCGCGATGGAGAACGCGGGCGCGGTGACCATCCGCGACCAGTACGTGTTCCGCTCGAAGGTGACGGACGCGGCGTACGAGCGCCGGGCCGAGACGATCCTGCACGAGCTCGCGCACATGTGGTTCGGCGACCTGGTCACCATGGAGTGGTGGAACGACCTGTGGCTGAACGAGTCGTTCGCGACCTTCACCTCGGTCGCCTGCCAGGCCTCCGTGCCGGGCACCCGCTGGCCCAACGCCTGGACCACCTTCGCGAACGCGGAGAAGACCTGGGCGTACCGCCAGGACCAGCTGCCGTCCACGCACCCGATCATGGCCGAGATCAACGATCTCGAGGACGTGCTGGTCAACTTCGACGGCATCACCTACGCCAAGGGCGCCTCGGTGCTCAAGCAGCTGGTGGCGTACGTCGGCCAGGACGAGTTCTTCAAGGGCGTCCAGGCGTACTTCAAGGCGCACGCCTTCGGCAACACGCGCCTGACCGACCTGCTCGGCGCGCTTGAGGAGACCTCGGGCCGTGACCTGAAGGCCTGGTCGAAGCTGTGGCTGGAGACGGCCGGCATCAACATCCTCCGCCCGGAGATCGAGACCGACGAGAACGGTGTCATCACCTCCTTCGCGGTCAAGCAGGAGGCCCCGGCGCTGCCGGCGGGCGCCAAGGGCGAGTCGACGCTGCGTCCGCACCGGATCGCGATCGGCTTCTACGACCTGGACGCGGCCGGCAAGCTGGTCCGCTCCGACCGTCTGGAGCTGGACATCGAGGCGGCCGGGCTGACGGCCGTACCGCAGCTCGCGGGCAAGCCCCGTCCGGCGGTCGTGCTGCTCAACGACGACGACCTGTCGTACGCCAAGGTCCGGCTCGACGAGGTGTCGCTGAAGAACGTGACCGCGCACCTCGGCGACTTCGCCGAGTCGCTGCCGCGCGCGCTGTGCTGGGCCTCGGCCTGGGACATGACGCGGGACGGCGAGCTGGCCACCCGCGACTACCTGGACCTGGTCCTCTCCGGCATCGCCAAGGAGAGCGACATCGGTGTGGTGCAGTCGCTGCAGGGCCAGGTGAAGGCGGCTCTCGACCTGTACGCGGCGCCGGAGTGGCGGGAGGCCGGGCTGACCCGGTGGACCGACGCGACCCTCGCGCACCTGCGCGCGGCCGAGCCGGCGAGCGACCACCAGCTGGCGTGGGCGCGGGCGTTCGCGGCGACGGCCCGCACGCCGCAGCAGCTGGACCTGCTGGCGGCCCTCCTGGAGGGCGGCGAGACGATCGAGGGCCTGGCCGTCGACACCGAGCTGCGCTGGGCGTTCGTGCAGCGGCTCGCGGCGACCGGCGTCTTCGACGAGCCGGAGATCGCGGCGGAGCTGGAGCGGGACAAGACCGCGGCCGGTGAGCGGCACGCGGCGACCGCGCGGTCGGCGCGTCCGACGGAGGCGGCGAAGGCCGAGGCGTGGGCGTCGGTCGTGGAGTCCGACAAGCTGGCCAACGCCGTGCAGGAGGCGGTGATCGGCGGCTTCGTCCAGACCGACCAGCGTGAGCTGCTCGCCCCGTACACGGCGAAGTACTTCGCCTCGATCAAGGGCGTCTCGGAGACCCGTAGCCACGAGATGATCCAGCAGATCGTGGTCGGCCTCTACCCGACGCTCCAGGTCTCCCAGGAGACCCTGGACGCGACGGACGCGTGGATCGCGGCGAACAACCCGGCGCCGGCGCTGAAGCGCCTGGTGACGGAGTGCCGGGCGGGCGTCGAGCGGGCCCTGAAGGCGCAGGCGGCGGACGCGGCCGCCGCGTAACGACCGCCAGAACGGCAAGACGAAGGGGCACCCTCCCCCACGGAGGTGCCCCTTCGTCCGTTGGTGATCCGCTCGGCGGGCGGGCGTCGGCGCGCGGCCGCCCGCCGGGCGGAGATCCGGGTCGGGCGGGCTCAGCCGCCGAGCGCCGCGTAGCGGGCGCGCAGGTCGGCCGCGCCCTGCTCGGTCAGCGCGCCGTGCAGGCGCATCCGGGCGACGCCGCCGTCGGGGAAGGCGTCCAGGCGGACGTGGGTGACGACGGCCTGCGCGGGGAGCTTGAAGCGGTGCAGGGTGTCGGGCTGCAGCTTGGTCCTGGGGATGATCTCGAACCACTCGGCGCCCTTCGCGGGGTCGCCGTTGCAGCCCTGGAGCGCGATCCAGCCGGCCGAGTTGCCCTTGAGGTACGCGGTGTCGATCTCGACGGCGCGTACGGCGCCCTGGGCGGCGAGCCGGAAGCGGACCCAGTCGTTGGTGCCGCGGACGCGGCGGCGGCGGTTCTCCCAGCCGTCGTCCATCTTGCGGGAGGTGCCGGGCAGGATGATCTGCGTGGGCGAGGAGTAGAACTTGTCCGAGGCGTCCTCGTAGACGCCACCGTTGACCACGGCGATCAGGTCGAGGGTGCCGAGCAGCTCCAGCCACTCGGGGTCCGCCACGACCTCGCCGTGGACGCGCAGGCGCGCGATGCCGCCGTCGGGGTGCTGGCAGACCCGGACGTGGGTGAAGCGGCGCTCGGCGTCGATCGCGAAGCCGTTGGCGGCGTGGCCGCGCACGGGGGTCGGCGCGACGAGCTCCTCCCACTTCACGTCGTCGGCGAGCAGCTGCTCGGGGCTCGGGGACCCCTCGACGGCGGTGGCCTGGATCGAGACCCGCTGCGGGTAGTTGCCGCGGAAGTGGGCGGTGTCGACGATGATGCCGCGGATCACGCCGGGGGCACCGAGCCGGACGATCGCCCAGTCGTGGTCCTCGGGGGCGGGGAAGACGTTCTCGGCGTCGGCGCCGCGGCGGCGGCGGGTCTCCCAGCCGTCCATGATCTTGCCCTTGTGCCCGAAGTGCTCCGGGTCGAAGACGGCGCGCTCACGGACGAGGAGGTTCTCGCGCTCGGCGAAGAACTCGTCGTTGGCGGCGACGACACCGCCGCCGAGGCGGCGGTCGGCGAGGTCGACGAGCTCGGTGAAGGGGAAGTCACCGGTGCGGTAGTCGGCGTACGGGTCGCCGCCGCCGTAGGGGGCGGCGTCGTTGGCGTGCGGGTCGGCGTTCGCGGCGTTCGTCTCGTCGAGGCTCATGGCACGACTGTGCGCCCTGGACCAGGACCGGGTCCATCGAATGTTTTCGACAGGTACGTTCAGTTGAACTGAACGTTCGAGTGCGTCTACTGGACCGTCTCGCGCTGGACGGCCGCCTGCCGGAGCGCGGCGAGGACCCGGGCCACGGCCGGGCCCTCCTCCGCCCCGCGCCGTACCGCCGCGACGACATGGCGGCGCGGCTGGTCGGCAGAGAGCACCCGCATGACGATCCCGCGCTCGCCGCGTCGCTCGGCGGAGGCCATCCGGGGGACGAGCGCGACGCCCATCCCGGCCTCGACCATGGCGAGGATCGCGGTCCAGCCGGCGGCGCTGTGGGCCTGTTCGGGGACGAACCCGGCGGCTTCGCAGGCGGCGGTGGTGATCTCGGACCAGGGTCCCGAGCCGCCGAAGATCCAGGGTTCGGCGGAGAGGTCGGCGAGCCGGAGCCCGGGCGCGTCGGCGAGCGGGTGCCCGGCGGGCAGGGCCACGTCGAGCGGGTCGGCGAGGAGCGGGACGCGGCTGAACTTGGGGTCACGCGCGGAGGGGGCGTGGGCGGCGAGCGAGAGCGCGAGGTCGACGTCGCCGGTGGCGAGGAGTTCGTACGCCTCCGCCGCCTCGGCCTCGCGGATCTTGACGTCGAGCCCGGGGTGGGCGGTGCGCAGCTGCTGCACGGCGGGGACGACGAGGGCGGGCACGGCCGTGGAGAAGGCCGCCACCCGCACCTGTCCGGCCTCGCCGCGCAGATAGCCGTCCAGTTCGGCGTCGGCGCGCTCCAGTTGGGCGAAGACGGCCTCGGCGTGCCGCAGCACGAGGTGGGCGGCGTCGGTGAGCCGGACGCGGCGTCCCTGCGCCTCCAGGAGCTGGACGCCGAGCTGCTTGGCGAGGTTGGTGAGCTGCTGGGACACGGCCGAGGGGGTCATGAGCAGCGCCTCCGCGGTCGCGGTGACGGTGCCGCGGTCGCGGAGGGTGCGGAGGATCTGGAGCTTCTTGATGTCCCACTCGGTCATGGGGCGCAACCTACCGGGCGCCCCTGGTGGATCGTTCACGTCCGGGCCCGGGCGCTCGCCAGCGCGACCCCGCCCAGGATGAGGGCCATGCAGGCGCCGCCGAGGAGTGCGAGTTCCTCGCCGAGGAGGGCGTAGGAGAGCAGGGCCACGCAGACGGGCTGGAGGTAGTAGACGACTCCGGCGCGGGCCGCGCCGATGAGGGAGACGGCCTTGTTCCAGGCGAAGAAGGCGACGGCGGAGGAGAAGACTCCGACGTAGAGGAGCGCGCCGACGGCGCCGGGGGTGGCCTCGAAGCCGCCTTGGACGGCGAGGCTGACGCCGTAGGCGGGGAGCAGCATCAGGGCGCCGAGGACGAAGGTGGTGAAGAGGAAGGGCAGGGCGCCGATCTCGGTCGGCTTGCGCTTGAGTAGGGCGCTGTACGAGGCGAAGGAGAGGGCGGCCGCGAACATCCACAGGTCGCCGGCGGTGAGGTCGACGGCGAGGGAGCCCTTGCCGACCAGGAGCAGCACACCGAGTGCGGCGAGGAGCATCCCGGCGGTGCGGCGGGCGCCGAGACGTTCGCCGCCCAGGCGGGAGAAGAGCGCCATGATCACCGGGGAGGCGGCCATGATCATGCCCATGTTGGAGGCGGAGGTGGTCAGTCCGGCCTGGTGCACGAGGGTGTTGTAGAGGGCGACGCCGAACAGCGAGGCCAGGGCGACGTAGCCGAAGTGGCGGCGGATCAGGTGCCGTTGCCGCCATGCCTGGCGGGCCGCGAGGGGGGCGACGGCGACGAGGGCGATGACCCAGCGCCAGAAGACGGCCTGGATCGGCGGGACGGAGTCGGCCATGTCCCGGGTGGCGACGAAGCTGCCGGACCAGACGACCGTGGCGACGAGTGCGAGGAGGAGCCCGACGCCCGCGCCCCGCGCGAGGCGGCGCGGGGCGGTGGGTTCGGTGGTGCGCTCGCCCGTGGGGGCGGTGGGTTCGGTGGTGCGCTCGGCGGTGCGGACGGTGCGGACACGGTCCAGGAGGGCCACGGTGATCCTTTCGGTCGGTGCGACCTCTACCGTCGCACCGAGGAAACCTCCAGGTCCATCGAAACTTTCCGATCGAATCGTTCAGTGGAGCTGAACGATTCGAGCTTCTTGGCCGGGGTACGGGGATTCAGCTGACCGAAGAGGGTGGCGCCGAAGGCGATCGCCATGCCGACGAGCTGGACCGGACCGAGCGCCTGACCGAGGGCAACCCAGCCGACGACGGCCGCGGTGAGCGGCGACAGGGGGCCGAGGAGGGTCACGGAGGAGGCGCTGAGCCGCTCGATGCCCCGGAACCAGAGGAAGTAGGAGATCGCGGTGTTGCCGAGGGCGAGGTAGGCGTAGCCGAGCAGGTTGGTGGAGTCCAGGGCGGGCGGGGCGCCCTCGACGAGGGCGGCGATCGGCAGGATCACCAGGCCGCCCGCGGTCAGCTGCCAGCCGGTGAGCGCCAGCGCGCCCACGCCTTCGGGCCGGCCCCAGCGCTTGGTGAGGACGGTACCGGCCGACATCGACAGCGCCGACAGGAGTCCGGCTAGCACGCCGACCAGGTCGAGGGCGGCGCCCGCCTTGAGGACGACGAGGCTGACACCGAAGGCGGCGGCGACGGCGGTGAGCAGGGTCCGCACGGTCGGCCGGTCGCCGAGGAGGAGGGCGGCGAGGCCGACCACGAAGAGCGGGCCGACGGAGCCGACGACCGCCGCGACCCCGCCGGGCAGCCGGTAGGCGGCGAGGAAGAGCAGCGGGAAGAAGGCGCCGATGTTGAGCGCTCCGAGGACCGCCGCCTTCCACCACCAGGCACCCTGCGGCAGCTTGCGGGTGACGGCGAGCAGCAGGAGTCCGGCGGGCAGGGCGCGCATGAGCCCGGTGAAGAGCGGCCGGTCGGGCGGCAGGAACTCGGTGGTGACGAAGTAGGTGGAGCCCCAGGAGATCGGGGCGAGCGCGGTCAGCGCGACGACTGCGGCCTTGCGGGACATGGCAGGTCCCCCCTTGTTCGGAGTGGTTCCGAGCGACTTGTTGGTAAGTAGCTTAGCAGTAAGCCACTTACATACAAGAGGCTTCCTGGCGAGACACTTCCTCTTGAGATACTTCCCCGTGAGATGCTTCCGCCATGGACCGCATCGACAGCAGCGACCGCATTGATCCGACGGACCGCGCCGAAGAACGCGCGCACGACGCCGTCGACGCCATCGCCGACCAGTGGGCGGTCGTCCGCCCCGACCTGGACACGCTGCCGATGGCCGTCTTCGGGCGGATCTACCGGCTTGCCGCGGCGATGCGCGGCCGCGTCGACAAGGCGTACTCCCCCTACGGGGGCATGTCGCTCGGGGAGTTCGACGTCCTGGCGACCCTGCGCCGCTCGGGAGCGCCCTACACCCTCTCGCCGCGCGAACTCACCGCGACCCTGATGATCACCACGGGCGGGATGACGGGCCGGCTCGACAAGCTGGAGAAGGCCGGGCTGCTCAGCCGCAACCCCGATCCGAACGACCGGCGCGGGCTACGGGTGACGCTCAGCGAGCACGGGAAGGAGCTGGTGGACCAGGCCGTCGGGGCCGGTCTCGCCCAGCAGCGGGAGGCGCTGGAGGCCGCGCTCACGCCCGAGGAGGCGGAGCAGCTGGCGGGCCTGCTGCGCAAGCTCCTGGCGACGACGGTGGTGTGACGGAGATCTGAAGGGGCCGCCCCGGACCCCCGGAAGCACACGCGAGGGCGCCGCGCCGGTACACACGTACCGGCGCGGCGCCCTCGCGAAGTGAAGGAGGCGTCAGGCCTTCTTGGGCCTGTCGGACTTGTCGAGCACCATCACGAGACCGGCGATCACCAGGAACAGCACGATCGGCGCGGCCACGAACAGGCCGAGGGTCTCCACGACACTCAGCTTGGGGGCCGGGTCGTCACCGTCGTCGCGGGTCAGCGCGAGCGCGGGGGACGACATGAGCAGCATCATCAGCGTCGTACCGGCCGCGACAGCACCGGCGCGCAGGGCGTTCTTCTTGTCCACGGTGCAAACGTAGCGAACAGCTAAACGGGGCGCGCGTCCGGGGGTGCCGTACGGGCCTCCCGCAGGGTTCCGAAGACCTCGAGGAGGCGGTGCGCCCGGGGCGAGGCGGCCACCTCCTCCAGGGTCATCGGCTGCCCCTCGGGGCCCGCCACGGGCAGCCGCCAGTTGGGGTACTGGTCCCAGGTCCCGGGCAGGTTCTGGGGCCGCCGGTCCCCCACCGCGTCGGGCAGCCACACGCCCACCATCGTGGCCGGTGTCCGCAGCAGGAACCGGTGGACCGCCCTCACCTCGGCCTCCTCGTCGCCCGGGCCCTCAGGCAGCAGCCCGAGCCGCTCCAGGCACGTCAGCCACTCGGCGACCTCCGCCGCGTCCCTGGCCCGCTCGTGCCCGAGGTCGCCGGTGAGCAGCCCCAGCCGGTGGCGCAGGGCGACGTGGTCGCCGGAGAGGCGGGCGGCGGTCGAGGGCAGGTCGTGCGTCGTGGCCGTGGCCACACAGTCGGTGCGCCACTCCTCGGGGGCCAGCGGGCGGCCCGTGCCGGACCAGTCCCGTTCGAACCAGAGCACGGAGGTGCCGAGCACCCCGCGCCGGGCGAGCGCCTCGCGCACCCCCGGCTCGACCGTGCCGAGGTCCTCGCCGATCACGACCGCGCCGGCCCGGTGGGCCTCCAGGGCGAGGACGGCGAGCATCGCCTCGGCGTCGTACCGGACGTACGTGCCCTCGGTGGGTTCGCGGCCCTCGGGGACCCACCAGAGCCGGAACAGCCCCATGACGTGGTCGAGCCGCAGCGCGCCCGCGTGCCGCAGCAGCTCCCGCAGGAGACCGCGGTACGGGGCGTAGCCGGAGGCGGCCAGGGCGTCGGGGCGCCACGGCGGCAGCCCCCAGTCCTGGCCACGGGAGTTGAAGGCGTCGGGCGGGGCGCCGACCGACATGCCGGCGGCGAACGCGTCCTGGAGCGCCCAGGTGTCGGAGCCGTCGGGGTGGACGCCGACCGCGAGGTCGTGGACGATCCCGACCGCCATCCCGGCCTCCCGCGCCGCCGAGCTCGCGGCGGCCAGCTGCTCGTCCGTCAGCCAGGCGAGCCTGCAGTGGAAGTCGACCCGGGCCGTCAGCTCCTCGTCGGCGCGGACGACCGCCGCGGCCGCGCGCGGATCACGCAGCTCCTCGGGCCAGGACCGCCAGTGGTGGCCGTACCGCTCGGCGAGGGCCTGGTACGTGGCGTGGTCCTCCAGGGCGCGGCCCCGCTCGGCGAGGAAGTCGCGGTACGCGGCGCGCCGGCCGGGGCCGAGCTCCACCGTCGCCACGAGTGCGAGGGCGCGCCGCTTGAGCTCCCACACCGCGTCCCGGTCGATCAACGCACCCTTGCGCAGGACGCGTTCACGCAGCTCGGCGGCGTCGGCCAGGATCGCGTCCAGCCGGTCTCGGTGGACCGGGTCCACGAAGTCGTACTCCGGGACGTCCTCGATCCGCAGATGGACGGGGTCGGAGAAGCGCCGGGACGACGGGCGGTACGGGGACGGGTCGCTGGGCGCCCCGGGCACGCCCGCGTGCAGCGGGTTGACCTGGACGAAGCCCGCGCCGTGCGTCCGGCCCGCCCAGCCGGCGAGTTCGCGCAGGTCGCCGAGGTCGCCCATGCCCCAGGAGCGGTCGGAGAGCACCGAGTACAGCTGGGCGAGCAGCCCGAAGACCCGTCTCTCGGGCCGGGGCACGCGCGCGGGGGCCACGATCAGCGTGCCGGTGCCGCGCCGCCCGTCGGGAGCCAGCGCCTCGATCCGGTGGACCCCGAGCGGCAGCGCGTCCCAGGCCTCGCCCTCCGCCCCCTCCAGCGTCTCGCCGGACTCGGTCGTCAGGCGCAGCCGGGTGCCGGGCGGCAGGCCCTCGGGGGGCCGCGCGGGGCCGTCCTGCCAACGCACCAGCGTCGGCGGGAGCAGCCGTGCCTCCGCGGCCCGCCGGGCTGCTTCCAGGGCGGCGGCGACCGCCTCCGGCGTACCGGCGTCGACGTCGAGGGCGGCGAGCACGGCCACGACCGTGGCGTCGGGCACCTGGACGGTGACGCCCTCGGACGGCTCGTACGCGGTGGCGACGCCGTGGAGGGCGGCGAGGCGGGCCAGGGTCACTTCACACTCCAGAGGTCTGGGTCGCTGGTGGACCTCCCCGGGCGGCCCGGCTTCCCCGCGTCACATCACGGGGACTCCGTGCCGCCCGAGGTCCAGGGGGCGGTGGGTTCGCTGGTGAGCGGAGCCGCCTGGGTCAGGGGCGGTTCGCTGGTGAGGGGCGCGGTGTCGGCGAGCGGCGGTTCGCTTGTCAGCGGCGCGGTGTCGGCGAGGGGCGGCTCGCTGGTCAGCGGGCCCTGTTTCGGTACCGGTATCTCGGCGAGGTGGGGGGTGGTCACGGTCACGGGGGTACTCCCGGCTTCGTCTCGACGGGTGGAACGACCAAGCCCTACCCACCGCACCCCGTTTTACCGGCGGAACTTGGCGCGGCGGCGCCACCTCGCCGAAAGCCCGGCGGGCAAACCGGGCACTTCGGCCACGCACGTTGACACCTCCGCCGGACGGGTGGTGGGCTCGTGACCTACTCGTGACCGAACGGGGGAGCGGAGAGGAGTTCGGCGTGCACCTCGGGCGCAGGAAGCGGACGGCGACGGCCGTGGCCGCGGCCGTGATCGGCGGGCTCCTCGGCGGCGGTCTCCCCGGAGCGGCCCAGGCCGCCCCGGTCTCGCCCGTCACCACCGCAGACGTGCCGCGGAGTCCGGCCGAGCCGGCCGTGTGGCCGCGCCCGCAGTCCCTGCGGGCCGCGGGCCCGGCCGTACGGCTCGGCGGCGAGGTGACGCTGCTCGCGGACCCCGACGCCGACCCGTACGCGGTCGCCGCGCTCCGCGAGGTGCAGCGGACGGCGGGCGTGGGGACGGTCCACACCACGCTGCCGGGCGGCGGGACGGTCTTCCGCGTGGGCTCCGCGGCCGCCCAGGGACCCCTGCGGGCGCTGCGCGCGGCCGACCGGGGCGATCTGCCGCGCGGTGGCTACCGGCTCGCGACGGGGCGAGTGGACGGCCGGGACACGGTCGCCCTGGACGGCGTCGGCCCGGACGGGCTCTTCCACGGCGTCCAGACGCTCCGTCAGCTCGTCGAGGGAGTCGAGAGACGCGGCCGGGAGGATCGGACGATCCCCGGCGTCGTCGTCCGCGACTGGCCCGCCACCGCCGTGCGCGGCCTCACCGAGGGCTTCTACGGCCGCCCCTGGAGCCACGAACAGCGGCTCGCCCAGCTCGACTTCATGGGCCGGACCAAGCAGAACCGGTACCTCTACGCGCCCGGCGACGACGCGTACCGCCAGACCCAGTGGCGCGACCCCTACCCCGCCGCGCAGCGCGCCGAGTTCCGCGCGCTCGCCGAGCGGGCCCGCGCCAACCACGTGACCCTCGCCTGGGCCGTGGCGCCCGCCCAGTCCATGTGCCTGGCGTCGGACGCCGACCTGAAGGCGCTGACCCGCAAGATCGACGCGATGTGGGCGCTGGGCGTGCGCTCCTTCCAACTCCAGTTCCAGGACGTCAGCTACAGCGAGTGGCACTGCTCGAAGGACAGGGACACCTTCGGGCGCGGCCCAGAGGCGGGCGCGACCGCCCACGCGCGCGTGGCGAACGCGGTGGCCCGGCACCTGGCCGAGCGGTACCCGGACGCGGAGCCGCTCTCGCTGATGCCGACGGAGTACTACCAGGACGGCGCGACCGACTACCGCACGGCGCTCGCCGCGGCGCTCGACTCCGGGGTGCAGGTCGCCTGGACCGGCGTCGGCGCCGTCCCGCGCGCCATCACCGGCCGCGACCTCGCCGGCGCCCGCCAGGCACTGGGCCACCCGCTGGTCACGATGGACAACTACCCGGTCAACGACTACGCCCAGGACCGGCTGTTCCTCGGCCCCTCCCTGGGGCGCGAGCCGGCCGTGGCGGTCGGTTCGGCCGCGTTCCTCGCCAACGCCATGGAGCAGCCGGCGGCCTCCCGCGTCCCGCTCTTCACCGCCGCCGACTACGCCTGGAACCCGAAGGGTTACCGCCCCCAGGAGTCCTGGCGGGCCGCCGTCGACGAGCTGGCCGGGCCGGACCCGGCCGCCCGCGAGGCGCTGCGGGCGCTGGCCGGCAACGACGCCTCCTCGCTGCTCGACCCGGCGGACGAGTCGGCGTACCTGAAGCCGCTGATGACCGCCTTCTGGACGACCCGTACGTCCCAGGACCGGGCGGCACGGGAGAAGGCGGCGCGCGAGCTGCGCGCGGCGTTCACCGTGATGCGGGAGGCCCCGCGGCGCCTCGCGGCGACCGCCGACGGCACCCTGGACGACGAGGTCGGCCCGTGGCTCGAACAGCTGTCGCGCTACGGCCTCGCGGGCGAGACCGCCGTCGACATGCTGCTCGCCCAGGGCCGCGGCGACGGCGCGGAGGCCTGGCAGGCCCAGCTGCGTCTGGAGCCGCTGCGCGAGGCGGCGAAGGCGAGCGGGGCGACCGTCGGCGCCGGCGTCCTCGACCCCTTCCTCACGCGCGCGGTGACGGAGGCCTCCGCCTGGACGGGCGCCGACCGCGAGAGCCGGACCGGAGGGCGGCCCGCCGAGGTGGCCGTGGCGCCGGACGCGTACACCCTGCGGCTCGACCGCTCGCGGCCCGTGGACACGGTGACCGTGATGACGGAGCCCGGTTCGGGCGACTCCGCGCGCGTGGAGGCGTACGTGCCCGGCGAGGGCTGGCGGCCCCTCGGCCCGGTCTCCCCGACCGGCTGGACCCAGACGGACGTGAAGGGGCTGCGCGCGGAGGCCGTCCGGATCGTCTGGGACGGCGCGGCCGGACACACCGCCCCGAAGGTGCGCTCCCTGGTGCCGTGGTTCGCGGACGAGCCGCGGGCCGAACTCGAGCTGGCCCGCGCCGCGACGGACGCCGAGATCGGCGGCCCCGCGCAGCGGGTGGACGTCCGGCTGGTGGGCCGGTCCACCGACGAGGTGCGCGGGGCGCTGACGGCTCGGGCGCCCCGGGGCATCCAGGTGCGGCTGCCCGCGGAGGCCCGGATTCCGCGCGGCACGCGCGCGACGGTGCCGCTCGAGGTGTCGGTGGCCCCGGACGTGCCCGTGGGCGAGTACGCGGTGCCGGTCTCCTTCGCGGGCGAGGAGCGGGTCCTGACGGTCCGCGCGTTCCCGCGCACGGCGGGCCCGGACCTGGCGCGCACGGCGACGGCCTCGTCGTCCGGTGACGAGACGCCGGACTTCCCCGCGGTCTCGGCCCTGGACGGCGATCCGGCCACCCGCTGGTCCTCCCCGGCCGAGGACGGCGCCTGGTGGCAGCTGGAGCTGGCGGACCCGGCCCGGATAGGGCAGGTGGTCCTGCACTGGCAGGACGCGTACGCCACCCGCTACCGCATCCAGGTCTCCCCCGACGGCCGCACCTGGCGCACGGCGGCCACGGTCGCCGACGGCCGGGGCGGCCGCGAGAGCGTCCGCATGGACGCGGCGGACACCCGCTTCCTGCGGGTGCAGGGCGACACGCGGGCGACGCGGTTCGGCTACTCCCTCTGGTCGGTGGAGACGTACGCGGTGGCCCCTCCGGCCGCCCCGGAGACCCCCGAGACCCCGGCCGGCACGGAGCCGCCGACGCCGCCGGAGCGGCCCGGGCCGCCGTAGCGGAGGCCCGGGGGCACCCGTACGAGCAGGGGCGCCTCGGCGAGGCGCCCCTGGGACGTGCGGACCGCGCGCGGACGACGAAGGCCCGGCTCAACCCGCCTTCACGGCCCCCGTGGGGGCGGTGGAGACGGCGTCGATCCGGGCCATCACGTCGTCCGCGCCGTACGGCTGCAAGTACGGCAGCCAGCGTGGGTCCCGATGTCCGGTCCCGATGATCCGCCAGGCCAGGCCGCTGGGCGGGGCGGGCTGATGGCGCAGCCGCCAGCCCAGGTCGTGCAGGTGCCGGTCGGCCTTGACGTGGTTGCAGCGGCGGCAGGCCGCCACGACGTTCTCCCAGGCGTGCGTACCCCCGCGGCTGCGCGGAATGACGTGGTCGACGCTGGTTGCGACGCCACCGCAGTACATGCAACGCCCGCCGTCACGGGCGAAGAGGGCTCTGCGGGTCAGAGGAACGGGCCCCCGGTAGGGGACCCGGACGAACCGCTTCAGCCGGACCACACTGGGTGCGGGGATGACGCGGGTCTCGCTGTGCAGGAAGGCGCCGGACTCCTCGAGGCAGAGTGCCTTGTTCTCGAGGACGAGGACGAGCGCGCGGCGGAGCGGTACGACGCCGAGGGGCTCGTACGACGCGTTGAGGACCAGGACATGCGGCACGGATGCCTCCTAATACGCCGGCGGCGCGTGGCTCGCGCCGGGACGAACTGCTCTCAGTCTCTCCTCATGCCTGGTCGGAGCGCCACCACGTACCCGTAACGGGCTTGGAGTGTTCTCGACCACATCGGCATCGTCTCCGGGTACATCCCCGCGTGAGGTCGGTCTCTCCCTCGAACAGCACAACAGGAGCACTCCTTGTGCCCCGTTAGTGTGGATGCTCGCGTACGCCACGCCTGGAGGTTTCCCGTGTCCTGGTCCGCCTTGTCGACCGCCGACGATCCGCAGAAGGTGCCCGTCACCCTCGACGAGGCCGCGGAGAAGGCGACGAACGCCGCGGGCTGGGTGGAGGAGAACTGGTCCACCTGGCTGAACACCGGCCTGCGGATCCTGCTCATCCTGGTCGTCGCGCTGCTGCTGCGGATGGCGATCCGGCGGGCCCTGACGAAGCTGATAGAGCGGATGAACCGCTCCGCGCAGGCCGTGGAGGGCACCGCGCTCGGCGGGCTCCTGGTCAACGCCGAGCGGCGGCGCCAGCGCTCGGAGGCGATCGGCTCGGTGCTCCGCTCGGTCGCGTCGTTCCTGATCCTGGGCACGGCGGGGCTGATGATCCTCGGCGCCTTCCAGATCGACCTGGCGCCGCTGCTCGCCTCGGCGGGTGTCGCCGGTGTGGCGATCGGTTTCGGCGCGCGGAACCTGGTGACGGACTTCCTCTCCGGTGTCTTCATGATCCTTGAGGACCAGTACGGCGTCGGTGACTCGGTGGACGCCGGGGTGGCCTCGGGCGAGGTCATAGAGGTCGGTCTGCGCGTGACGAAGCTGCGCGGCGTCGACGGGGAGATCTGGTACGTCCGCAACGGCGAGATCAAGCGGATCGGCAACCTGAGCCAGGGCTGGGCCACGGCCGGGGTCGACGTGACGGTCCGCCCGACGGAGGACCTGGACCGGGTGAAGTCGGTGATCGACGAGGCGACGGCGTCCATGGCGAAGGAAGAGCCGTGGAACGAGCGGCTGTGGGGTCCGGTGGAGATCCTCGGCCTGACCGAGGTGCTGATCGACTCCATGACCGTGCGGGTCTCGGCGAAGACCATGCCGGGCAAGGCCCTGGGCGTGGAGCGCGAGCTGCGCTGGCGGATCAAGCGGGGCCTGGACGAGGCCGGCATCCGGATCGTCGGCGGCCTCCCGCTGCAGGCGGAGGATTCCCCGGCCGACCCGACGGCCGGCATGGCGGCGCCCTCGGCCTACGCCTCGGCGACCTCCCCGCAGGGCATGGCGGCGAGCCCGCTCCCGAAGCCGGACCTCAACAAGTAGCCCACCCCGAGTCTCCTCCACGGAGCCCCCGCAGGTAACGCTTTGGTTGCCTTCGGGGGCTCCGTGCGTTCCCGGGTATTGACGGCCCGGCGACGCCCGCCCTACGGTCACCCCACCGAATAGGAAACTTTCCTAACAGTGCACCTCATGTGCAGAGAGGCGGTGCGTCGCGATGGCCGGTACGACCCCGGGCACCCCCGGCACCCCGCGCGTGCTGCGGGCCATGAACGACCGCGCCGCACTCGACCTGCTCCTGGAGCACGGCGCCCTGTCCCGCACCCGGATCGGCAAGCTCACCGGCCTGTCGAAGCCGACCGCCTCCCAGCTTCTTGCCCGCCTGGAGGCCGCCGGACTCGTCGTCGCCACCGGCACCACCGAGGGCCGGCCGGGACCGAGCGCGCAGCTGTACGCGGTGAACGCCCGGGCCGCCTTCGCCGCCGGCATCGACGCCAGCCCGCACCGGATCCGGGCCGCCGTCGCCGACATCACCGGCGCGGTCGTCGGCGAGTTCGAGCTGCCCACGCCCGGCCGCTCCACCGACGGCGGCGTCGTCCGCCAGGTCACCACCGCCCTCGACGGCGCCGTCAAGGACGCCGGGATCACCCGCTCCGACGTGCACCGGCTCGTCATCGGCACCCCCGGCGCCTTCGACCCGGCCACCGGCCGCCTGCGCTACGCCTCCCACCTGCCCGGCTGGCACTCCCCCACGCTCCTGGAGGAGCTGGCGGCCGTGCTGCCGATGCCGTTCGAGTACGAGAACGACGTCAATCTGGTGGCCGTCGCCGAGCAGCGCCTGGGCGCCGCCCGGGGCCACGAGGACTTCGTCCTGCTGTGGAACGAGGAGGGCCTCGGCGCCGCCCTCGTCCTCGGCGGCCGGCTCCACCGCGGCTTCACCGGCGGCGCCGGCGAGGTCGGCTTCCTGCCCGTGCCCGGCACCCCGCTCGTACGCCAGGTCACCAAGGCCAACTCCGGCGGATTCCAGGAGCTCGCCGGCGTCCAGTCCGTCCCCAGGATCGCCCGGTCCCTGGGCATCGAGACCGCCGAGCAGCCGTACGTGGCCACCGCGAGCCGCCTGCTCGGCCACGCCGCCGCCGAGCACGGCGACGACCCCCGGTACGCGGCGCTGCTCGACCAGTACGCCGAGCGCCTCGCCACCGGTCTCGCCTCCCTGGTCGCCGTACTCGACCCCGAACTCGTCGTCCTCTCCGGTGACGTGATCGTCGCCGGCGGAGAGCCCCTGCGCGAGCGCGTCCAGTCCGAACTGGCCGAGCTCGCCGCCTCCCGCCCCCGGCTCGTCCTCGCCGACGTGGACCGGGACCCGGTCCTGCGCGGGGCCCTCGAGAGCGCCCTCGCGACCACCCGCGACGAGGTCTTCGACACGTCCCGGTAGCCCGGACCACACAGCCACCGCGCCACCGAGCCACCGCGCCACCGCGTCACCGCGTCACCGAGAAAAGCCAGCACTTCCCTTGCCCCCGTAGTTCCGCTCCGTCCGCCCAGGGAGTCCTTGTCATGCCCGCACGCACGCGCAGAGCCGTCGTCGCACTCGCCGCCACCGCCTCCGTCGCCCTCCTCGCCTCGGCCTGTACCGGCTCGGCGGACGACAAGGCCGGCGACGACCCGAACGCGCGGACCACGATCACCTTCTGGCACGGCTGGTCGGCCCCCTCGGAGGTCAAGGCGATCCAGGAGAACGTCGCCCGCTTCGAGAAGGCCCACCCGAACATCAAGGTGAAGGTCGTCGGCAACATCAACGACGACAAGCTGAGCCAGGCGCTGCGCGCGGGCGGTTCGAACGGTCCGGACGTGGCCGCCTCCTTCACGACGTCGAACGTCGGCAAGTTCTGCCACACCGGTTCCTTCGCCGACCTCAAGCCCTTCCTGGAGAAGGACAAGGTCGACCTGGACAAGACCTTCTCCAAGGTCCTGCAGGACTACACCCAGTTCGAGGGCAAGCGCTGCTCCATGCCGCTGCTCTCCGACGCGTACGGCCTCTACTACAACAAGGACGCCTTCAAGGCGGCCGGCATCACCGCCCCGCCGAAGACCTGGTCGGAGTTCTCCCAGGTCGCGAAGAAGCTGACCAAGGAGAAGGGCGACAGCTACGAGCAGCTCGGCTTCATGCCGAACTACCTCGGCTACGAGACCGTCCCCTCCCACTACATGTCGCAGTGGAACCACACGTACTTCGACGAGAGCGGCAAGTCGCTCCTCGCCAAGGACCCCGGCTTCGCCGAGATGCTGACCTACCAGAAGTCGCTGGTCGACGGTCTGGGCGGGTTCGCGAAGCTGGACAAGTACCGCACCACCTTCGGTGACGAGTGGGGCGCGAAGCACCCGTTCCACACCGGCCAGGTCGCCATGCAACTGGACGGCGAGTGGCGGCTGAACTTCATCAAGGAGGCCAAGGTCGGCTTCGAGGTCGGCGTCGCGCCGCTGCCGGTCGCCGACGACGAGGTGGCCGAGTACGGCAAGGGCTATCTCTCGGGCACGATCATCGGCATCGCACCGCAGAGCAAGAAGCAGAACGCGGCCTGGGAACTCGTCAAGTACATGACCATGGACACCGACGCGGTGGTGGAGTTCGCCAACGCCATCGGCAACGTCCCCTCCACCCTGGAGGCGCTGAAGTCGCCGAAGCTGAAGACCGACGCGAACTTCAAGGTCTTCCTGGACATCGCCCAGCACCCCGCGTCCTCCACCTCCGACGGCGCGGTGAACGGCTCGACGTACCAGGACACCTTCCAGGACTTCGCCCAGAAGTACGAGAAGGGCCAGGTCAAGGACCTGAAGAAGGGCCTTGAGGAAACGGCCGCCCAGATCGACCGCGACATCGCCCAGGCGAAGTAGGACCCGGGACCGGTATCTCATGTCCTCCTCCGACACCCTCGACGGGCGTCAGGCGGCGCTGCGGTCGAAGCGCGTACGCAACGCGCTTCGCACCGCGGCGTTCATGTCGCCCTGGCTGATCGGCTTCAGCGTCTTCTTCGCGTACCCGCTCGTCTCGACCGTCTACTTCTCCCTGATGAAGTACGACGGGCTCAACCCGCCGACCTGGCGGGGCCTGGACAACTGGACGTACGTCTTCTCCGACCTGCCGAAGTTCTGGCCGGCCATGCAGAACACCCTCTGGCTCGCGGTCGTCATGGTCGCCTGCCGGGTGGCGTTCGGGCTCGGCATCGGCCTGCTCATCACCAAGATCAAGCTGGGTGCCGGGGTCTTCCGCACCCTCTTCTACCTGCCGTACCTGGCCCCGCCGGTCGCCGCGACGCTGGCCTTCGTCTTCCTGCTCAACCCGGGCACGGGGCCGGTCAACTCGGTCCTGGAGGCCGTCGGCGTCCCCGCGCCCTCCTGGTTCAACGACACCGCGTGGGCCAAGCCGGCCCTCACCGTCCTCGCCGTGTGGGGCGTCGGGGACCTGATGGTCATCTTCATGGCCGCGCTGCTCGACGTACCGAAGGAGCAGTACGAGGCGGCGGAGCTGGACGGGGCCTCGGCCTGGCAGCGGTTCCGCTACGTCACGCTGCCGAACATCTCGCCGATCGTCCTCTTCGCGGTCGTCACCGGGATCATCGGCGCGATGCAGTACTACACGCAGCCGATCGTGGCCGCGAAGGTCGCGTCCGGCGTGATGGGCGGCTCCGGCCAGACCTTCGAGCCGGGCTACCCGGACGACTCGACGCTGACGCTGCCGCAGCTGGTCTACAACCTCGGCTTCGGCCGCTTCGACTACGGCGCCGCCTGCGTCGTGGCCCTCGTCCTGTTCGCGCTCTCCATGGCCTTCACCGCGCTGCTCATGCGCCGGCGGGGCGGCCTGATCGGCTCGGGTGACTGACCATGAGCTCCCTGACCACCCTCGACAGGCCCGTGCGCCAGGAGTCCCCCGGCGCGGCCGAGCGGACGGCCCGGCGCAAGGCGCTGCTGCACTGGATCGCCGTGCACTCGCTCGGCATAGCCGCGGCCCTGTTCTTCGTGCTGCCGTTCGTCTTCGTCTTCCTGACCTCGCTGATGAGCGACCAGCAGGCGCTGACCCGCGACCTGACCCCGAACACCTGGCACTGGGACAACTACGTCCGGGTCTTCCGGACCCCGGGCTTCCTGGACTGGTGGAGGAACTCCCTGCTGTACGCCGGGCTCGGCACCGCGCTCGTCGTGGTGTCCTCGATCCCGGTGGCGTACGCGCTCGCCAAGTTCCGCTTCCGGGGCCGGCACCTGTCGCTGCTGCTCGTCATCTCGATGATGATGCTGCCGCCGCAGGTGATCATCATTCCGATGTACCTGTTCTGGGCCAAGCAGATGGACCTCTCCGGCACCCTGTGGCCGCTGATCATTCCGATGGCGTTCGGTGACGCCTTCGCGATCTTCCTGCTGCGCCAGTTCCTGCTGACGATCCCGAACGAGTACATCGAGGCGGCGAAGCTGGACGGCTGCGGCGAACTGCGCACCCTCCTCAAGGTCGTGCTGCCGATGGCGAAGCCCGGCATCGCCGCCGTGGCGCTGTTCCAGTTCTTCTACTGCTGGAACGACTACTTCGGGCCGCAGATCTACACCTCGGAGAACCCGGCGATGTACACGCTGAGTTACGGCCTGGAGTCCTTCAAGGGCGCGCACCACACCGACTGGAACCTGACCATGGCCGCGACCGTACTGGTCATGGCCCCCGTGATCCTCGTCTTCTTCTTCGCCCAGAAGGCGTTCGTCGAGGGCGTCACACTGACCGGAGTGAAGGGCTAGCTGAACAACATGAAGCTCGCTGTCGTGGGGGGCGGCTCCACCTACACCCCCGAACTGATCGACGGATTCGCGCGGTTGCGCGACACCTTGCCCATCACCGAACTCGTCCTCGTCGACCCGGCCGCCGACCGGCTGGAACTGGTCGGCGGGCTCGCCCGGCGGATCTTCGCCCGGCAGGGCCACGACGGGAAGATCGTCACCACCTCGGACGTCGACGCCGGCGTGGAGGGCGCGGACGCCGTCCTGCTCCAGCTCCGGGTCGGCGGGCAGGCCGCCCGGAACCAGGACGAGACCTGGCCGCTGGAGTGCGGCTGCGTCGGCCAGGAGACCACGGGCGCCGGCGGTCTCGCCAAGGCGCTGCGGACCGTGCCGGTGGTCCTCGACATCGCCGAGCGGGTCCGGCGCGCCAACCCCGACGCCTGGATCATCGACTTCACCAACCCGGTCGGCATCGTCACGCGCGCGCTGCTCCAGGCCGGTCACAAGGCCGTCGGTCTGTGCAATGTGGCCATCGGCTTCCAGCGGAAGTTCGCCCGGCTGCTGGACGTCGCCCCGTCCGAGGTCCATCTCGACCACGTCGGGCTCAACCACCTGACCTGGGAGACCGGAGTCCGCCTCGGCGGCCCCGAGGGCGAGAACGTGCTGCCGCGGCTGCTCGCCGAGCACGGCGAGGCCGTCGCCGAGGACCTGCGCCTGCCGCTGTCGGTGGTGGACCGCCTCGGTGTCGTCCCCTCGTACTACCTGCGCTACTTCTACGCGCACGACGAGGTCGTACGGGAGCTGGGCAGCAAGCCGTCGCGGGCGGCCGAGGTCGCCGCGATGGAGAAGGAACTCCTGGCGATGTACGGCGACCCGGCGCTCGACGAGAAGCCCGCCCTGCTGGCCAAGCGCGGCGGCGCCTTCTACTCGGAGGCCGCCGTGGACCTGGCGGCCTCGCTCCTTGGCGGCGGAGGCTCGCCGTACCAGGTGGTGAACACCTCCAACAACGGCACGCTGCCGTTCCTCGCGGACGACGCCGTCATCGAGGTGCAGGCGGCGGTCGGGCCGAGCGGTCCGGTACCGCTGCCCGTCGCCCCGCTCGACCCGCTGTTCGCCGGGCTGATCGCGAACGTCACCGCGTACGAGGACCTGGCCCTGGAGGCGGCACTTCGCGGCGGTCGGGACCGGGTGTTCAAGGCGCTGCTCGCGCACCCGCTGGTCGGGCAGCACGCGTACGCCGACGGGCTCACCGACCGCCTGATCGCGCACAACCGGGAGCACCTGGCGTGGGCGTGAACCTTCAGAACCCGCTCCTGGCGATCGACGCGGGCAACAGCAAGACCGACGTGGCGATCGTGGGCGCGGACGGCAGCGTGCTCGGCTCGGCGCGCGGCGGCGGGTTCCAGCCGCCCGTGGTCGGGGTGGGGACGGCCGTGGACACGCTGGCCGAGATCGTCGGCCGGGCGTGGGAGGACGCCGGCGGTGCCGGTGCGCCACCGACGTTCGCCCATGTCGCGGCCTGCCTCGCCAACGCCGATCTGGCGGTGGAGGAGGTGGAGTTGGCCGCGGCTCTGGAGGCGAGGAGCTGGAGCCGCTCGGTCCGGGTGTACAACGACACCTTCGCCATCCTGCGCGCCGGGCTCGACGAGCCGCGCGGGGTCGCCGTGGTCTGCGGGGCGGGCATCAACTGCGTCGGGATGCTGCCCGACGGGCGCACCGCCCGGTTCCCCGCGATCGGGAAGATCTCCGGGGACTGGGGCGGCGGCAGCGGGCTCGCCGAGGAGGCGCTCTGGTTCGCCGCCCGGGCGGAGGACGGACGCGGCGAGCCGACGGCCCTGGCGCGGTCGCTGCCCGCGCACTTCGGCCTGGAGACGATGTACGCGCTGATCGAGGCGCTGCACCTGGGGACCATCCCCTTCGAGCGGCGCCACGAGCTGACCCCCGTGCTGTTCCGTACGAGCGCGGAGGGCGACGCCGTGGCCCGTTCGCTGGTGCACCGGCTGGCCGAGGAGGTCGTCGCGCTGTCGACGGTCGCGCTCGGCCGGCTCGAACTGCTCGACGAGGAGGCCCCGGTGATGCTGGGGGGCAGCGTGCTGGCGGCGCGGCACCCGGAGTTGGAGGGCAGGATCACCGAACTCCTCGCGGCCAAGGCGCCGAAGGCCGTGATCGGGGTGGTCACGTCCCCGCCGGTGCTGGGCGCGGCGCTCCTCGCCCTGGACGCGGTGGCGGCCGGGCCCGAGGCCGCGGCGCGGCTGCGAGAGCACTACGCCTGAAGTCCCACAGGCGTGGTGACACCGGGGCGCTCCCTTCACGGGGGCGCCCCGGTCGTCGTTCGGCGCGTTTGTTCTTCACCCGTTCGGGGAGGCGCGCGAGGGAACCGATCACGTCCGAAAAGCGTATTCATGGCAGGGGATTCGCCCACGGGGGTGGCGCGCGATGGGGCACGATAGGCACAAGATCCAGTCAATCCTGGTGTGCGGGCAGGGTCCCTGACGCCATACTGCTGGCCGGGAACGTCGGACCGAGGGGGAGGCCACGTTGACACACCCGCCGAACACGCCTGCCGTCTCGGCCGCGGGCTCCACGCCCGCGCATCCGGGGACCGGCCTGCCCGCGCAGGCACCACCGCCTGGCGCGCCGCCGTCCGCCGCCTCCGCGTCCCGCGCTCCGGCCGCCTCCGGCTCCCCCGCCTCCCCGCCCGCCGGAGCGCCCGGTGGGCGCGGGGCCTGGGGCGAGGTCCGGGTGGTGCTGCGCCGCGCCGCGACGACCGAGCCGGGCCGGCTGCAGATCCTGGGCGCCGTACTGGCGTTGCTGGTCGTCGCGTTCGGGGCGGTCACCGCCTACGAGGTGTCCGACCGGGCCGGCTCCGCCGACGACGTGGTGAGCCGCAGCCAGCCGCTGAGCGCCGACGCCGCCGCGATCTACCGCTCGCTCGCCGACGCCGACACGGCCGCCGCCAGCGGCTTCCTCTCCAAGGAGCGGGACCCCGCCGACCTGACGCAGCGGTACCGGGACGACATCGGCACCGCGTCCCGCCTGTTGGTGAAGGCGGCCGCGAGCACCGACGGTTCGGCGCAGTCGGCCCGCGAGATCACGACCCTGAACGAACAGCTGCCGCGCTACACCGGCCTGATCGAGCGGGCCCGCGCGGCCAACCGGCAGGGCCTGCCGCTCGGCGGCGCCTATCTGCGGTACGCGAACCAGCTGATGAGCACGCAGCTCCTGCCCGCCGCCGAGCGGCTGTACGAGGCGGAGACCGCGCGCCTCGCGAAGGACGACGAGGACGCCCGCGACTGGCCGTTCCTCTCGCTCGCCCTCGGGCTCGCCGTCCTCGCCGTCCTGGTCTGGGCCCAGCGCCGCACGTACGCGCGGACGAACCGGGTCTTCAACCAGGGTCTCCTCGCCGCGACGGCCGCGTCCGTCGTCGTGCTGCTCTGGCTGACGGCGGCGCACACGGTCGCCCGCGCCGGTCTGAACGACGCCCGCGCGCACGGCCAGAGTTCGCTCCAGGTCCTCAACACCGCCCGGATCAGCTCTCTGAAGGCCCGCGCCAACGAGAACCTGACGCTCGTCGCGCGCGGCGCGGTCCTCACCGACGACGGCAAGAACGACAAGTACGAGACCGACTACACCGCGAGCATGAACGCGCTGACGGACTCGCTCGCCGACGCCCGCGAACTGGCCGACGACGACGCCGGACGTGATCCGCTGGCCGCGGTCGCCGAGCACACGGCCGAGTGGAAGACCCGCCACGACAAGGCGCGGGAGAAGGACGACGCGGGCGACTACGAAGGCGCGCGCATCGGCGTCGTCGGGCCGGACGACGCCGGTTCCGGACCCGACGAGTCCACCGGGCAGTCCTTCGACCGGGTCGACGCGGCCCTGAAGAAGGCCCTGGACCACGAGCAGCGCGAGTTCACCGAGGCCGCCGAGGGCGGCGGCCGCGCGCTGACCGCCCTGCCGCTCGGAGCGGCGGTGCTCGGCGTCCTGGGCGCGGCGGGCGCGATCATGGGCATCAACCGCAGGCTGTCGGAGTACCGGTGAGAGGGGGCGGGATGCACAGCAGCGTCGACGGCGCGAGGAGGCACGGCGTGGCCGCGCTCCTGAGCGGCCGCCGCCCCCTGGCCCGCCCACGCGGCTGGGGCGGGGTGGCTGCGATGGCGGTGGCCTGCGGTCTGACGGCCTCGCTGACCCTGCTGCCGCTCGCGCACGGCGGGAGCGGCCCCGCGGCGGCGCCCGCGGCGACCGGCCCCGGTGTCGGCACGGGCATCCAGGTCAAGGCGGACAGCTGCCAGAACCCGGAGGCCTCGCTCACCCCGTCCACCCAGGACGGCCCCGCGGTCCAGGCGATCAAGGCACGCGGCAAGCTCGTCGTCGGCGTCGACCAGAACAGCTACAACTGGGGGTACCTCAACCCCGAGAGCAGACAGCTGGAAGGTTTCGACATCGCGCTGGCGAAGGCGATCGCCAAGGATCTGCTGGGCAGCGAGGACGCGATCATCTACCGCACGATCCCCACCAACCAGCGGGTCGCCGCCCTGGAGTCGGGCAAGGTCGACCTCGTCGTCCGCACGATGACGATCAACTGCAAGCGGATCCAGCAGGTCGCCTTCTCCACCGCCTACTTCCAGGCCGGCCAGCAGGTCCTGGCGGCCAAGGACGACGCCACGATCACCGGGTACGACTCCTCCCTCACCGGGAAGCGGGTCTGCACGGCCGAGGGCTCCACGGCGTACGAAGCCCTGGAGAAGAACTCCTTCGGCGCCACGTTCAAGGACGAGGGCGACGGCACCAAGGCGGACCGGGACCGGTTCACCGTCCCGAACCAGCTGGACTGCCTGGCCCGGCTCCAGATGGGCGAGGTCGACGCGGTCGTCACGGACAACGCGCTGGCGGCCGGACAGGCCGCGCAGGACCCGGCCGTGGAGCTGAAGGGCGAGCCGTTCACCACCGAGTACTACGGAGTCGCCGCCAAGCTCGGCAACGACGACCTGGTGCGCCGGGTCAACCAGGTCCTCGTCGACTACCGCATGAGCGCGTGGCTCGCGGCGTACGACGAGTGGCTGAAGGCGGACCTGCCCGGGATATCCGGGCCGCCCGCACCCCTGTACAAGTAGAGCGAGAGGTGATCGATGGGCGTCGCGGGCACCCCCGGCCCTGTGATGGACCGGGACGAGGTGGACCGTGCGCTGGCGCGGCTCGGCGCGGAGCACAAGGCGATCGAGGACTCGCTGCTGGCGCTCCAGGACCACGCGGGCCGAAGGCTGCTCGAAGGCGCCGAGCTGACCGGGACCACCCGGGACCGCTGGCACTCCACCGAGGGCACCATCACCCTGCTCTGGACGTACTTCGAGGCGTACACCGGCGCCCTGTACGGCGCCCGTGAGCTGCGGGCACGCAGGCGCTGGGCCAGCCGCGAGGACCTGGTGGAGCTGACCGAGCGGCTGCGCGGGGAGAGCGTGCTGGTCGCGGGCGGGGCGCAGGCGCCCGCCGCGCCGACGCTGACCGGCCCCGCCCGGCTCTCCGAGCGGTTCAGCCTGGAGCGGCTCGTGGCCCGGATGAACGAGCTGTACGCCTCCTCGCTCGACATGGTCGTGACGGCCGACGCGGTGTGGTCCGCGCTGCCCGCGCGGATAGACCTCCTCGCCGCCGAGCTCGGGCGCACGCGCTCGCTCGCGCACTCCGTGGGGGTCCGTCCCGGCGAGCATCCGGCCGGCGACGAGCTGGAGTCGATCACCGCCGAGCTGACCGCGCTGCGCTCCCAGGTCGTCACCGACCCGCTGGCCTTCTGGCGGCCCGCGGCCGGGAGTTCGGCGCCGGGCGGGGGCCGTCCGGACACCGAGCGGTACGACCGGGCGGCGCGCGCCCTGGAGGACATCCGGCGGGAGATCGAGGCGGTCCTGGCTGTCCGGCAGGACTCGGAGGAGCGGCTGCTGCGGCTGCGGGACGTCCTCTCGCGCGCCGACCGGACGCTCGCCGAGGCGCGGGCGGCGCGCGGCGAGGTGCTCGCCAAGATCGCCGCCTCGGAGGTGCCCGCCGTCAGCGGCCCGCCGACGGTCCTCCAGGAGCGCCTGGCCGCCGCCGCCGAGTACCGCAGGCACGCCCAGTGGCACCGGCTCTCGCCGCTCCTGGAGTCCCTGGAGGTGGAGGCCGAGGACGAACTGCATCGCGCCCGCGCGTCCTTGACCGCCGTCACCGCCCCGCTCGCGGTCCGCGCCGAGCTGCGCGGCCGGCTCGACGCGTACAAGGCGAAGGTGGCCCGGCTCGGCGCGGCGGAGGATCCGCTGCTCATCGAGCGGTACGACGCGGCGCGGCGGATGCTGTGGAGCGCGCCCTGCGACCTGCGGGTCGCCGAGCAGGCGGTGTTGCGGTACCAGCAGGCGGCGGCCGAGGTGCTGTCCGGCCCGAGAGACGCGAGGGGGAGTCAGTGGTGAGCACCTGTCAGCGGCCTTCGTGCGAGGGTTCGTACGAGGACATGGGCGGCGGCGAGCTGTACTGCGACACCTGCGGGCTGGCTCCCGTGGTGTCGCCCGGTGGCATGCTCCAGTCCAATCCGACCGGCATGGCCGTGTCGGGCAAGGAGTCCGGTTCGGCGCGCACGGGTTCGGGCGCCTCGTCCCGGTCCTCCTCCCGCGCCTCGTCGCGTTCCTCGACCTCGCGCCGCTCGGTCTCCGGTCGTCTGTCGCGCTCGCTGTCGGGCGGGACGAGCGGCCGTTCGGTCTCGGTGCGCAGCTCCGGCTCGTCCACGGCGCAGTCCGGGCGGAACCGGCTGGGCGCGGGTCTGGTGACGATCCCGGAGGTGCCGCGCCCCGACCCGCGCGCGGCGGTCATGGCGAACCCCGAGGTTCCCGAGCGGAAGCGATTCTGCTCGCGCTCCGACTGCGGCGCCCCGGTGGGCCGCGCGCGTGGGGACAGGCCGGGCCGCACCGAGGGCTTCTGCACCAAGTGCGGCCACCCGTACTCCTTCGTGCCGAAGCTGCGCGGCGGGGACGTCGTGCACGGCCAGTACGAGGTCGCGGGCTGTCTCGCGCACGGCGGTCTCGGCTGGGTCTACCTGGCGGTCGACCGGGCGGTCTCCGACCGCTGGGTGGTCCTCAAGGGCCTGCTCGACACCGGCGACCAGGACGCGATGGCCGCGGCGATCTCCGAGCGCCGCTTCCTCGCCGAGATCGAGCACTCCAACATCGTCCGCATCTACAACTTCGTCGAGCACCTCGACCCGCGCACCGGCTCCCTCGACGGCTACATCGTCATGGAGTACGTGGGCGGCAAGTCGCTCAAGGAGATCGCCAACGACCGCCGCACGCCGGACGGCCGGCGCGATCCGCTGCCGGTGGAGCAGGCCTGCGCGTACGGGATCGAGGCCCTGGAGGCGCTCGGCCACCTGCACAGCCGGAACCTGCTGTACTGCGACTTCAAGGTCGACAACGCGATCCAGACCGAGGACCAGCTCAAGCTGATCGACATGGGCGCGGTCCGGCGGATGGACGACGACGAGTCCGCGATCTACGGCACGGTCGGCTACCAGGCGCCGGAGGTGGCCGAGGTCGGCCCGTCGGTGGCGAGCGACCTGTACACGGTGGCGCGCACGCTCGCCGTGCTGACCTTCGACTTCCAGGGCTACACCAACGTCTTCGTCGACTCGCTGCCCGACCCTTCGAACGTCGAGGTCCTGCGGACGTACGAGTCGTTCTACCGCTTCCTGGTCCGTGCGACGGACCCCGACCCGGCGCGCCGGTTCGCCTCCGCCCAGGAGATGGCGGAGCAGCTGACGGGCGTCCTGCGCGAGGTCGTCGCCCTCCAGACCGGCCGCCCGCGCCCCGCGCTCTCGACGCTGTTCGGGACCGAACTGCGGGTCACGGACACGGAGTTGTTCGCCGAGCTGACGGGGGACGTCTCCGCCCTGGGCGCCAGGACGACCGGCGGCGGGCGCGGCGGCCGCCGCAAGGCCCTGCCGGCCGCACCGGGCGGCGGGGCGCTTCCGGCGCCGATCCCGGCGCAGGCCGGCGCCCCCGGCGCGGGCAGCCCCGCCCCCGTACCGGCGGCCGTGCCGGACGGACCCTTCCTCGCGCCGCTCGACGGGCGGGCCGCGTCGCTCGCGCTGCCCGTGCCGCGCGTGGACCCGGGGGACCCGAACGCCGGATTCCTCGCCGGTCTGCTGGCCTCCGCGCCCGCCGAGCTGATCAGCGCCCTCCAGAGCGCGCCCGCGCCCTCCCTGGAGCTGCGGCTGCGCGAGCTGCGGGCCCGCCTGGAGATGGCCGATCTCGGCGCCGCGGGCCGCGCCCTGGCGACCCTGGAGGAGCGGCACCCGGACGACTGGCGGGTCGTCTGGTACCGGGGCGTGGCCTCGCTGGTGACCGGCGACCACGAGAACGCGGCGCTGTCGTTCGACGCGATCTACGACGCCTTCCCCGGCGAGCCCGCGCCCAAGCTGGCCCTCGGCATCTGCGCCGAGGTGCTCGGCCAGTTGGACAACGCGGCCGAGTACTACCGCCTGGTGTGGGCCACGGACCCGAGTCATGTGAGCGCCGCCTTCGGCCTGGCCCGGGTCAGGCTCGCGTCCGGCGACCGCGCCGGCGCCGTACGGACCCTGGAGTCCGTCCCCGAGGCGTCCATCCACTACACCGCGGCCCGGGTCGCGGCCGTGCGCGCGCGGCTGCGCCGACGCGCGGCGCACGAGCCGCTCGGAGCGGATCTGACGGCCGCCGCCGCGCAGGTCTCCGCGCTCCAGGACTTCGGCCTCGACGCGGTGCGCCACGAGCGTCTTTCGACGGAGGTCCTCGGTTCGGCGCTCGACTGGGTACTCTCCGGTAGTCCCGGAGCGGCTCCGGACGGCGCGCGGCTGCTCGGCAGCGAACTGGACGAGCGCGGGCTGCGCTTCGGCCTCGAACGCTCGTACCGGGTGCTCGCCCGGCTCGCGCAGCGGGGCGAGGAGAGGATCGAACTGGTGGAGCGGGCCAACCGTTTCCGCCCCCGGACGTGGGTGTGAGTATGTCCCAGATGCCCCAGAACGACCTGTCTGCCTGCCCGGGCTGCGCGGAGCCGCCGGCCTCGGGCGACCGGTACTGCGGGGCGTGCGGCTACGACCTCGCGGCCGTACCGGCGACGGCTCCGGGTCAGGACCGTCCGACGGTCGCCATCGGCACGCCCGTGGACTGGCCCGAGCCCCCGTCCCGCGACCCGAACTCCCTCACCACGGCCACCCAGCACCCGGGCGATCTCCCGGGCACCGACTCGGGCGGCCGCGACCTGCCGACGATGGCGGTCCGCACGGACCTCCCGCAGCCGTCCGCACCGACGCCCGCCACACCGGCGGCATCCGCTCCGATGCCGGCCGCGCCGCCGGCCACCGCGCCGATGCCCGCCGCACCTTCGGCCGCCGCACCTTCGGCCGTCTCCGCTCCGGACGCGGGCGCGCGGGAGGGGGACTTCACGCTCGCCGCGCCCGACCCGCGGGCCGCCGCCCCAGCCGGCGGCCGGGGTCTCGCCGAGGGCCCGCTCGGCC